>NZ_JABCJL010000006.1:0-194118 GCF_012952265.1 Pseudoalteromonas sp. NEC-BIFX-2020_015 | reverse complement strand
TCTGCATCCATGCAGTCGTATGCCATCTGCTGACTTCTGATAGATCACTCTAGCGATTACTCGATAAAGCGCGTCTAAACTAACGCTTGTTTACTGCTATTTCGCTCGCTGTAGGTCGCAGCAACCAAAGCGCCAAGGGTTGAACAACCAGTCCCTAACTGGTAATCTTCAAGCGTTAGCGCGGATGCGTGTTTATCAGATCTCCCCGAATAAGGTGCATCGACTTTCTCTGCACAACTGCATCATTTACGGTGGCCGTTAGATCACATGACTTCGCTATCTTGTGCTAGCTCGTCTCCAGCCTACGCCTCATATGATGTTTTTGTTCATCAGCTCGCAGATTTGCTAGCGGCTTCCTCCAGACTATCTCTCACGATTTAGCCCTTGCCATTTGCGAGTGTCTATCGTTTAATAACAGTGTGTTATTTAAACGGTGATCTTCCTACAGAGGACTTTCACCTCATAAGTCAATGCCCATGTCGGGCGTACACAAGTCAATTTAAACGGAACTAAAACA
The DNA here is from genome assembly GCF_012952265.1 of Pseudoalteromonas sp. NEC-BIFX-2020_015. Lineage (NCBI taxonomy): Bacteria > Pseudomonadati > Pseudomonadota > Gammaproteobacteria > Alteromonadales > Pseudoalteromonadaceae > Pseudoalteromonas > Pseudoalteromonas sp. NEC-BIFX-2020_015. The sequence goes on along the minus strand of NZ_JABCJL010000006.1, from coordinate 193,601 downwards.
GTTGGTTAGGTTCCGCTTCGCTCCACATTATAACCAACAATTTTAGTCCGCTTAATATGGGCGTTAGCTGCCTAAGTAGAGTCCCGTGAATAACTTAACGTGTTGTATTAAAAATGAAGAATGAAATTAAACTAATTTTCTATATTGTTTTTGCTGTGCTTGTATCTGGCTGCACTTCAATTGGGAGCTACATAATATCAAATCCTGATGTTTATCTATCAGAGGCTGAATTTATCAAAGCTGAGCCTGAAGAAATCGGTTTCACAAAACATGAATTTTGTTCACATACCACAAAAGAGTGTATTCCATATTTAACAGCGCCTCCTTACCTTTCTGAGGATTTTCCGGCGGGTAGTTCTGTTTATTACAACCTTCACGCAATAGGCAATGGAGTAGAAAATACGATATCTCATACAATGACACCTGATACATTTAATCGTTTAAAGGGAACTGCTCTATTGCTGCATGGATATGGAGGTAGTAAAGAGGTTATGATGGCTACGGCGATCTATTTTAGAGCTCTCGGCATGAACGTGGTCATCCCTGATTTATTTGGTCATGGCGAATCAAATGAAAAGTTTGCTTTTGGTACGAGGGAACATCAAGCGCTTTCCCAACTCCTCAGTAAATTGACAAATAAAAGAGAAAATAAAGAATTAACTGTTGTTGTTGGACACTCAATGGGAACTTTAGCTGCAAGTAACTTATTGTCATCTGATCATGTAGATGCAGCTATTTTACTAGCCCCTATGATGAGATTCGACCTTGCAGCAAAAGAATATTTACCAAATAAAGCTCCTATGTTAAACAGTATGTTTTCTGATCACGTACATGAAATTGTTACTCAGACAATGGAAGATGCATCAGTTACATTAGAAGACACAGATTTATTAATTAATTTAAATGAAAGCAGTAAACCAACCTTGTTAGTAAACTCAAATATTGATTCGGTTTCACCACCGGATTACTTTTCGTCCGTTAAAAATAAACAGATAACAAAATTTACATTTGAAAATCGCGCTCATTCAAGCTTGATGGTCTTCAATAAAGAAGACTCCAGTAAAATAGAAAAATGGCTATTTGAGCTTTAAATTATTACAGTGGCAGCTAACAAGCTGTTAAACAAGGACTAAATATAGTTGGCTTTTGCTCCGTCGTCGCTAATTTTAGCCAACTTATGTGGACTCCCTCTTGTCAACAACAAAAACTTTTAACACAAAGAAATAAATGCATACTTATGTACGAGCTCTAAACTGAGAAGCTATCTCTGGCTCTTTGATATTTACGCGAACTGGTTGTCAAATCTATAAAGCGAGCTAAAAGCTCTTAGTTGGCTACTGACTAAACCAGTTGATTTTTATCTTCGTTAGTGCATTTTTGTTGTTTGAACTCTTTTTAGGCTGCGAGTAATTCAGCTTTGTATTCTGTGCCTTTTGTTAACATGGAAAACGCCGTTCTAACCGTTTTATTGGCGAGTGCTACCGCGGCACATTTTTTTCCTCGACGCTCGACCAACCCTTGTATCCAAAGGTCTTTTTTGGTTTTGGCCTTTCTTTTAACTGCATGCTGAACGGCGGCTGTGGCACCACAGATTAACTGACTTCTTAGGATGCTGTTTTTTGATTTTCCCATGGAGCCTAATGCCACTGTTCCTCCAGAAGAATGCTGGATAGGCGTTACTCCAATACAGGCAGCCGCATCTTTTCCTTTGCTAAACGTTCCTATTTCTGAACAACCAAGCGCAATATAAAGATTGATGGCGTTCATCGCACCAACGCCTTCCAGTCGCATGAGTTTTTTACATTCAGGATGAGCCGCCACCGATTTTTCCATGCAGTCATCATAATGCCGAATTGCTTCAAACAATACTTTCAAATGTTCTTTTGCTAGGTAAATGGCACGCCTACACTCCGTTGAGAGTTCATTGGTTGCATCTTCTAATACGGCTTCAATTGATGAAATGATCCCACCTCGACGATTAGCTATTTTGAGAAATAAAAATGACACTCATCCTAAAGTTTGTATTTTCTATATTTCGCACTAACTTTTAATTAGTGCAAAAAATAAACAGGATGTCATATGGCTATCGCAAGAAAACGTCAAATAAGTTTGGTTGATACAAAATACTATCATTGTATTTCTCGCTGTGTACGCCGATAAATAACAAAGATGACATCAATCCTAAATTTTGTATTTTCCATATTTTTTACTTGCTTTAAATTAGTGTGAAAAGCAAACAGAGTGATGTATGGCAACGGTAAGAAAGCGTCAAGTAAGTTTGCTTGATATAAAGTATTATCATTGTATTTCTCGCTTTGGCTACCAATACTGGCGTTAATATACATACTACAAAGTTCAACAGTCCCAAATAGGGTAAACTCTTACACCTCAAATAAACCACTCACACACCTGCAATCCCTTCCAAAACGCCCATTAAAACAACACCAAATCCTTTTTTAAATTTATGTAAAATTGAAGTAACCGATTGAACCCAAATAGGAACTCAGCTATGGTTGAAGCATCAATAAAAATAAATTAAAAAACGAGTTATTCTACAGCCTCGTTATACGTATAGGGAGGTTTGGTGGGTTATCTAGTTTTAGGTGTTTTTCTTTTTGTTCATTTCTATATTTCTTTTTTAGTGTGTAAATATTATGCAAAGTCATATGAGCAACAACTTAATACTGTATCTAAATTAGTAATTACCTTATTTACAGGGCCACTTACTTTTGCGCTTGTGTTGATAGTTATTTATATAACTCCATTAAGGAATACTGAAGCAGGTCTAATGGATGGTGGACTCTTCTTAATATTTATATTATTTACACCGCTATTTCCTATTGTCAGTTACATGCTTGTAAAATTAGCTCAAAAGTTTACGGTTTGTGTAAAATACGTATAACAACACGCCCTGATGTGGACAGCAAGCGCTAAAGCTCATTTTCCACCGCAAATTTTAACAGCGGTGCACCCTTACTTTTCAATACAGTTAAGTAAGTTGATTCATCGTAGGGCGTATGTGTTTTCCAGCACCTAAATAGGATCTGTATCCAGATAAATGCCAATGATCTGATGATGGTATTATGGGGTTTTTCTTTGGTTTCTTGCTGCCGATAATATGCTTTAGCCCAAAATGAATAACGCACAGATAACCCTGCCCATTCCACAAATTTTTGCCTTAAAAATTTAGTGCACGAGTATCGCCAATGTATTCATTCTTTCTTACCACTGCGTTGGGTAACAGGGGCAATCGCTGCGTATTTTTGTATATCAGCAGCGCATTTATAAACCCAGCGGCTCATCCCCCGGCAATTTTTACTTTAAATTTAAGTGCCTCTAGGATGGCTTTAAGTTTGTCGCGGTCGTCGCCTTGTACTTCTATGATGCCGTCTTTTACTGCGCCGCCTTGGCCCATTTTGCTTTTAATGGTTTTAGCGAGTTTTTTTAAGTCGTGTTGTTCGCTATCAATGCCGGTGACCAACATAACGCCTTTGCCCTTACGGCCTTTTGTTTGGCGTTCGATGCGCAGGGCGCCATCTTTAAAGATTCTGCTCTCAATTTCTTTAGTTGGTTTTGGTTGGCTGATGCGCCCTGTTTCGGTTGAATAAACGAGATTACTATCACTCATGCTTAGCCTGCGGTGAAAAAAGTTAAATAACAATAACGTTTATAATATCAAATCTAATAACAAATTTGCGCTTAGGTGGTTTTATTTTTGGCTAATTATTTTTAAGCAGTTATATTTAAAGCAATAAGAACGGATAATCTGATCAGGAGTTGAGTATGAGTTTAAGTAAGAGTGCCTCAGCGGATGGCACTACACTAACGATTCAAATTAAAGGGAAGTTTGATTTTAATTTGGTTCAATCGTTTCGCCAAGCCTACGCTGGTATAAATGATACTACAGTGAGGGTGGTTGTAGACCTACGCGAAACCGACTATATGGATAGCTCGGCGTTGGGTATGTTACTTAACATGAAAAAAACATTGGGGACATCTGTTAACGCGATTCATATTAGTAATTGCCAACCGCAATTGAAAAAAATTCTGCAAATATCTCGTTTTGATAAAAAATTTGATATTGACTGATGATGCGCGTTCTTGTTGTTGATGATCAACCCATAAATTGCACACTATTAAAAGTTATGCTGGAGCAGCAGGGTTACAATGTTTTATTAGCAGGTAACGGTGTAGAAGCATTAGCGCTATTAGAAAAAGAAGCAATAGACATTGTTTTGTTGGATGTTTTAATGCCAATAATGGACGGTTATGAAACAGCAGCAAGGATAAAAAAATTAAGTAGTGATGTTTATTTACCTATTATTTTTATTACGGCATTAGAAGAAAAAGGCAGTTTTGAACGTTGCTTAGCGGTGGGAGGGGATGATTTTATTAATAAGCCTTTTGATAAGGCTATTTTAAGTGCAAAAATCAAAGCTCATAGCCGTACTCGACAACTGAGCTTGAAGGCCCACGAGCAAAATAAGTTATTAGAATACCACTATAATCAAACTGAACGAGAGCATGAAATAGTTGAGCATATATTTAATAATGCGCTCGAAAATCAACATGCATTTACTGAAAATATAGATTTTCACCTTTCGCCTGCATCAATGTTTAATGGTGATATGTGTTTAGTGGCACAAAGCCCGATTGGTAGTTTATATTGTATGTTGGGAGATTTTACTGGCCATGGTTTAGCGGCTGCCGTGGGTGCCTTACCTGCTTCTAGAGTATTTTATACCATGGTCGGTAAAGGCATGGCTGTAAGCGATATTGCCAATGAAGTAAACACAGTTTTAGCTAAACTATTACCTGGTCATATGTTTTGTGCTGCAAATATTATTGAGTTAAGTAGCTCAGGAAAAAGCATTTCGGCTTGGTTAGGTGGCTTACCTGATGCGTATTTAATTAACCAACAAGGAGATGTTTTAAAAACATTAGAATCGCAACATATGGCTTTAGGTATATTAGAAACCGATGAGTTTGAACGCGAGTTGATTCATTTTGAAGTTGACCCCAGCATGCGGCTGGTTTTATCGACGGATGGGATTATTGAAACCACCAATGAATACGACGACTATTTTGGTGAGCAGCGCTTTATAGAGGTATTAGCAAGTAAAGCGCAAATCTCAAGTAATGAGGTGATTAAACATGTGACAAACTTTGCACATGGCACTAAACAGCAAGATGATTTAAGTTTAGTTTTGTTTAACTGTTTAGCTGTGCCTGCACCAAAAAAAGAAATAGAAAGCTACTCTCCACTACCTTTTAACTTTTCATTAAGTTTAAACTCAACGCAAATAAAGCAAACCGATCCGGTACTAGAGATAGTCGATGTAATTACCCGAGTAGGGGGGTTGAAAGCGCACCGGTCAAACATCTTTTTATTATTATCTGAGGCGTATAACAATGCGCTCGATCATGGTGTTTTGGGATTAGATTCCGATATTAAAAATCAAGAAGATGGCTTTATGGAGTATTACCAACAAAGAGAAGTCGCTCTAGAAAAATTAACAGGTGCGATGATCATTGTTGATATGCGTTATTGTCCGGAAACCTTGTGTGTTTATTTTACTATATGTGACTCAGGTAATGGTTTTAGCGCCGATAATAACAACGGACATAGTTTAACGCGTGAACATGGTCGTGGGTTATCACTACTTGAAGAAATAGCCGAACAGGTGTCATATAACGCATCTGGGAATCAAATAGAAATGTGTTATAGATTAACATCGCTACAAGCCTAGTCGAACGCCATTTGTCATGCTATGATTTGTTTTTTAGATGTTTGGACGGCTAAATGGCTTCTTCTTATTTATCGCTGGCACAATTAGATGTGTCACCTCAATTAGTCTCTGCGGAACTTATCAAGCTTGAAAAGCATTTGGCTGGGCATCAGGTACAGTTGCCCTCTGTACGTTGGCAATATCAAATACCTGAATTAGGCGAAGGTGGGACGTGCAGTTTATTTGGTTACTTACAAGATGAGCCATTTAAGTTAACTGATTATGTAAGCCAAGATCAGCACACCACTAATAAGTTGGCAACATTACAACTCATCGTTGATTATGTTGTAAGTCAAACGAATGTTGATTGGTACGGTATCTATCAAAATACGCAAACGCAAGAGGGCGCCCAGCTTCTGAAATTGGCTTATTTTGGCGCACCAAGTAGGCCTCTTTTTCCACTTACCGAAGCATTTGCAGCGGGTAGTAATAATGTACAGGTTGCACTGAGCAGTAAAGGCCGTGTAATAAACAATGTTGAGCAATATTTGGCTGCAGGTGGAGAGTATTATACTTGTGATCCTAAAGTTAAATCAGAAGCGTGTTTACCGCTTTTTGACAGTGAAAATCGTTGTGTGGGTATTGTTGACGGTGAGGCCTTCAATAACGAATTTTTTAATCAACAAACATTAGCGCTATTAATTGCTTGCTGTATTAAAATTCCTCACTTTTTAGTGTAAATAACACTAGTCAATCTAGTGACCTTTTATGTTAAGCTAAGTGCAACAGCTAACCCCTAAATAATGAAAGAGATAGTCAATGTTCTCAGTATTAAAACCATTACCAACAGATCCTATTCTTGGCCTTATGGCGGCCTATAAGCAAGATACTAACCCAAATAAGATTGACTTAGGGGTGGGTGTTTATAAAGATGAACAAGGTAATACGCCAGTATTAAAATCAGTAAAAAAAGCCGAAGCCTTTCGTCTAGAAAATGAAACCAGTAAATCATACATTGGTTTGGCAGGTAATTTAGATTACTGTCAGCAAATGGAAAACCTATTATTAGGTGAGCACCAAGCGTTATTAGCTAACCGTGTTCGTACAGCACAAGCGCCCGGCGGTACAGGTGCACTGCGTGTTGCTGCTGAGTTTATTGTTCGTTGTAATCCAGGGGCAACAGTATGGGTTACTAATCCTACTTGGGCTAATCATATCAGCTTGTTTGAAGCCGCTGGTCTGACAGTTAAAGAATACCCGTACTACGATTACGAAAATAAAGATTTATTATTTGATGAAATGATAGAGACCCTTACGCAAGTGCCTAAAGGTGATGTTGTTTTATTGCACGCATGCTGCCACAACCCAAGTGGTATGGATTTAAACGAAACACAGTGGAACACTGTAGCGCAGCTTGCTAAAGATGTTGGTTTTACACCACTTGTAGATATTGCGTACCAAGGGTTTGGTTCAAGCCTTGAAGAAGATGCAAACGGCTTACGTATTTTAGCGAATGCGGTTGATGAGCTAATTATTTGTTCTTCATGTTCTAAAAACTTTGGTTTATACCGTGAACGTATTGGCGCATGTTCTATTATCGCTAAAGATGCTGCAACGGCTGATATTTCAAATTCAGTACTGTTAAGTGTGGTGCGTGGTATTTATTCAATGCCACCAGCGCACGGTGCTGACATTGTAAATACTATTTTAAGTAGCACAGAGCTTACACAAATGTGGCATGGCGAACTTGATGAAATGCGTAACCGTATTAATGGTTTACGTACGCTTATTAAAGATAACCTAGCGACGAAAGGGATTGCACAAGACTTCTCTTTTATTGATCGCCAAAACGGTATGTTCTCGTTCTTAGGTATTAATAAAGCGCAAATCGATCGTTTACAAAAAGAGTATTCAATCTATATTGTTGGTTCAAGTCGTGTAAACGTGGCAGGTATCAGTGATACAAACATTGAGTACTTTGCAAATGCTGTTGCAGACGTTTGTAAGTAATTATATTTACATTACATCGTTTATATAAATAGCGTTTATTTAAATAATAAAAAACCGCACTAACATTATGTTGTGCGGTTTTTTGTTTTTAGTGATTAGATTTTATGAATCAATTAAATCTTCTACGCCAACTATTAACCAAGGTGCGTCATTATCAGTGCCGCGCTCTAAGTGCCAAATTTCTAGGATAGGCTCTTCTTTATTATCACCTAAATCCCGATATTTACCTTTAAAGCGAACACTCACTTGCCATTTTTGTGCGTTTGTATCAGCGCGAACAAGCTCGGCATCAATAAACATGACCTCAGTCGCTACGCTTTGGATTGTTTCGCGTTCAGCTTTAAACTCTGCCACTAGCTCAGGGCTTAAATACTCAGCCATCGTGCTGTAATCAGCTTCATTCCACGCTGTTTGTAAAGTGTGGTAATGAGTACGAGCGCCTTGTAAAAAGCCATTAGTATCAAAATTAGGTGGCAGGTTAAAAGGCACGTTATTCGTTTGACTAAAACCTGTAGCAGTCGCTTGCTCTGGTGCGGCTTGTTTCATTTGTGGCGCGTTAAATGTACCTTGCGCATGCGCCATGGCTGGGGCATTTTTACGGCGGATCATGCCCATTACAAGTTTAAAGATGATAAAGGCAATACCGGCCATTACGATCATTTCTAAAATTTGCATACCTTCGAAATCATCACCCATCATTGAGGCGATTAAGCCTCCGGCTAACAAACCACCAAAGATGCCCGCCATCATGCCTTTTTTGCTTGATTTTGGCTTAGCTGCTGGAGCGACAGTATTGGTGTCGGTTTGTTGTTTTTGTGCAGTTTGTTGGGTTTCAGGGGTTTTTCCGCGCTTTTTACTACCGAACTTTTTACGTGCTTCAGCATCAAAACTTGCAGTACATAACAGAGCAAGTAATGAAAATATAACAATCAGGTTTTTCATGAAATTCCTTAAAACAGATTAGAGTAGCGATTCTAAATCAGTTTAGGAATCATATAAATAGGTACAAAGTGAATTCGGATTAAAATACCCGTTACGTATGTTGATAGCTTGATTTAACAGCAATGCGTACTTTTAAATTACAGCCATAGGATTATGACCGTGGGGAAGTGCATTGGCGTAGATAAAACGCCTATGCACTTAGTTATTAGTTTAACCAGCGAATTGCATGGTTAATACGATCATTGTAGTTTTGTAGTGGTGCACCGAGGCTGGCGACTAAAATAGTATCAGCATCCGGGCCACGATTAATATGGCCTTCAAAACGGTCATCTTGGAAGTCATCTTGACCAAGACCAAATGATTGTTGCTTCGATGGCACAATAAATACAGTCATAGGTCCGTGATCAGACTCAAATATTAAATGTAACCCTTTTTGACCTTTGAAGTCGCAAAACATCAAATAGGTGACTTTGCCGGGTAACTCATCTAAATGACCTCCTAATACGGCAAATTTTTCGTTGACCGTTTGTAAGCTGATTTCGGCAGTTTTTTCTAATGCATTAATTTCATAGTAAACGTGAGCAAGTGCATGTTCGCCAGCACCATAGGCTACACTTTGTTCACTACTAAAGAAAAATGCACTGACCGCTACTAATAATGAGGCGGCCATTGCTAACGGTAAACGATTACGTTTAAAGCGCGAACTGGCATCAACAACATTATTAGTAGGTTGCTGTGTTTGCGTTACTGCGTTAGCTTGCTCAGATTTTGTGTGCTGTGTAGCAGTAGACTCATCTTGAGTATGCGCAGCGGTATTCGCTAGAATACGCTCTGAGAGCCCTTTTGGTACAGGTATATCAAGTGCGCCTGAAAGCTCTAAATCAAAAGCTTGCATTTCATTGATTAGCTCTTGTCGCTCAGGGTGTTGCTCTGCAAATTCCAATAGCTCCTCATCGGTGCTACTTGGTTGTGCAAAAACTCGGCGACGAAACTCGAGATCATCCATTATTTTGATGCCCCTTTAAGTTGTTCATCATCACGGCTTAATGCCTCTTTTAACTGGTTTCTCGCACGGTATAAACGTGTCATAACCGTGTTCTTATTTAAATCTAATATTTCTGCTATCTCTTCGCCTGAGCAACCCATTACAACTTGCAGCAGTAATGGTTCGCGGTATTCATCGGATAATTTAGCAATTTGACGTTGGATCACTGTTTGTTCCATTTCGTCATCCAAAGTGACGCTTTTTTCGTCAACTAAGGTGTCATTTTCAACATCACTATAATCAAATTGTTTGCGTTCAAAACGGCGGGCATTTTCCCGGCGTAAAATCGTCAATAGCCATGGTTTAGCTGCTTTTTGATCTAATAGTGAGTCAAGAGCGCGCCAAGCACGTAAAAACGTTTCTTGAACAAGATCTTCGGCAATATTAGGGTCACGACATAACCAATAAGCAAAGCGATATAGTTCACTATGATAAACATGAACAAGTTTCTCATAGCGTTTTTGTTTCTCTGCCATATTTACTAAGACCTGATCATTAGAATTTTTATTTCCAAGCATAAGCACTTTTTTATTTTAAGTAATTCTTTGTTTAAGTCGAGAATAACACCTCATTACTCAAACTCTATTTATAAAGTCCTTTTAACACCGATTCTTGTGACGTTTTTTGTATTTTATGTTGCTCTTGTAATAGGTTTACAATAGCAACCATATCAACATCTGTATTGTTAGGACTATAGAGCGCAGCCCGCAATTTAGCAATGTGCTGGCTAAGCAAAGCATTATCAGCGTGCAGTTCTAGCTTGTCTATCGCACTATGAGATTGTTTTGTTGTTTGTACCGCGTAACGATTTAGAGCCTGATAAAAAGCGCTTACATTGTTATTTTTACTGTGGCGTTTTAATTCATCCAAAAATAGTGACGATTTATTTGTTACTTTTTTAGCGGGGGCATTTATCAGCTCACGATGAGATTTACTCCGCCACCATAAAATAAGTGTTATAAGCCATAATAAGTAACCAATTACACTGATAATCACGAGCCATAACGGATATGAGTTTATATACACTGATGAGGTAGATATTGGTGTACGTGAATCTGCCGATACGCCTTGATCTGATTGTGCAGGCAAGGGTGGGTTTAGCGTTGTGCTGCTAGGTATCACAGTGATTGTACGGGCAGGTAGCGTAGCATAGCTAATTCGATTTATTTTGGTGTTATACCAAGGCACGCTTACCTCAGGTAATGTGTATGTGCCTGGTGTTTGTGGTAATAGTGCGTATGAGGCTGTTTGTTGTGATATTACTCGACCATCACGAACTAGGTGGTTATTCTCTTTTTCATCAGGGTAGCTGCGAATGCCTTGTATTTCAGGTAATTTAATGTCAGGTAATTGCTCTTTAGTAATACCAAGGGCTGTTAAAGTTAAAGTCCGTGTAATCGGTGTACCAACTTCAACAGTATCGTCAGTTGGTTGCCACTGTTCATCTAAATTGACTAACTCACTTGGTAACCATGAACCTTGGTAATCACTCGGTATTGGCTTTATCTCTACATTGACGCTTTCACCTAGTGCGGAGATTTCTAGTTGGCGGTAATTCTGGCGAACGCGGCCCTGAAACGCAGGCGCTTCAATAGTATAACTGCCACTTTTTTGTGGCTGGACTAAATACTCTCGGGTGATAACTAAGTAACGTTTTCCATCTATAAGTTCATAGTTTTCCGTTTGCTTACCGATTTGACTCAATTGTGCATCAGGCATGCTTGGTGCCGTTAAATTGCCATCTAACAGTTCTTTAGCAAGGTAGAGCTTAATCGTGTATAGGCCAGCTTCTTGCACGAATAAACTTTCACTAGAAAGCGACGCTTTAATAAATGCATCACTACTTTGCTCAGTATCCTTGCTGCGCTGTGCCACTTTTAAAGTGATGGGAATAGAGTTTACGCCAGCAATACTAAATGCAGGTATTGTATATTCACCCGCACTTCGGGTCATTAGCTTAACTGACCACGTCGTTTGCTTTGAAATACTGCCATTGACAATATTAGTACGAGTACTAACACTGGTTGGCCCAACGACAAAATCCTTTAACAGCGCAGAGGTGTCTGGTTGTTCGTTTTTTATGGTGTCGTCAGCACTGATACTGAGGGTAAAAAATTCACCCGCGAGTACCGGGTTTTTATCAACACTGGCTTGTAATTGAGTAACAGCCCACAGGGGCATAGCGCTGATAAGCAACAAACAACAGATTAATCGCATTACCATGATTTTTCGACTCCTTGTGGACGGCGTTGACGGTTTCGTTTTTGGGCTTCTAATTGCATTTTATTGCGTAATAAAATAGCAGGGTCATCGGGGACTTTGCGCAACAGTTGATTTAATTGCTGTGCTTTTTCTTTTTCTTCATTAGTGAGCTCTGCAGTTTGCGCTTGCATAGCTTGTTGCTTTGCAGCTTCTTCTGCTTGTTGCTGTTGCTCAGAGGTCATTTGCGGTTGTGCTTGCTTGTCATCTTCTTTAGCGGCGTCATCCTTTGATTCGTTCTGCGCATTTTGCTGCTGTTCTTCGCTACTTTTATCGGTGTCATCTGGTTGAGCTTCCATTTTTGGATCATTTTGCTCATTCGTTTTTTGATCAGAAGGTTTACCATCTTTTTGCTTGTCATCAGCTTGCTGTTCATCACTTTGCTTGGATTCATCACCTTGTTGAGGTTGTTGATCCTCAGATGGTTTGTCCCCTTGTTGTGATTTATCTTTATTTTCTTTGTTTGGCTGATCTTGGCCTTGCTCGCCATCTTGGCTTTGTTGCTCTTGATCTGAGTCCTGATCTTCTTGCTGTTGCTGCTGATCCTTTAATTGCTCAACAAGTGCTTTGTTATCTTTTGCTTGGGTAAAGTCGGGGTCTATTTCAAGGACTTTTTTATAAGCTTGTGTTGCTTCTTCTAACTTTCCAGCTTTGGCAAGGGCGTTGCCATAGTTATATAAACCCGTTGCGGTTTTATCTTGACTGAACTGTGCCAAAGCAGCATCAAAATTGCCTTGCTGGTAAAGCGCCGCGCCTTTTAGTTGACTAGAATCTGCAGTTGCTGCTTGTTCGTACTCACCTTGTTGATAGGCATCTAATGCGCGTTGATCTTGATTTTTAAATACACGCGGCACCTCTACAGCATATGCATTTTGTTGTGGTAAAAAGCATATGACTAAAAATGCAGCGGCAAATGCACCACGGCGAAAAATCCACATCATCATTGGCAGTAAAATAAACAGGCCATAAATACCGGCATCAATACGCCATAATGCTTGGCTTTGTTTTTCATTTTTTAACATTTCGCTGTTGGCACTGGGTGCAAAAATTTGAATGTCACCAGCACTAGGTTGGTAAGTTGCAAACTTGCCACCACTGTTTTTGGCTAAGCTATTAAGCATGCTTGTGTTGATGGTTGGGATCACAATTTGGCCGTAGCTGTCTTTTAAAAAACCACCTTCAGGGAGCTTAATGGGCGCGCCTTGCTCTGTACCCACACCATAAATATTCAACCGATAGTTATTTGCTGCAGTAAATTGACTAATGTCTTGTTGCTCACTTTGCTCCACGCCATCTGTAATTAAAATAATGTCGCCTTCAAGGTAGCCTGCTTGTGTTAATAGCTCTTTGGCTACATCGAGTCCGGCAAGTACGTTTGAGCCTTTGTCGGGCATAATATCAGGGCTTAAACTTGGGATCAGATTCTCAAGTGTTGCAGCATCATTGGTTAAAGGAGAAATAGTATAAGCAGTGCCAGCGTAAGCAACAAGTGCGGTGTCGCCTTCTTTAAACAGTTCAATCATATCAAGCGCTTTGAAACGGGCTTGCACTATGCGACTTGGGGCAATGTCGGTACTGTACATTGACAGCGACATATCCATTACAATTACACGGGCGTTTTTACTTTGAAATACCGGTACTTGCTTTTCTTCAAAGCTAGGGCCAGCGCTAAAAACAACGGCTAAAATAGTAAAAAGGGCAATTAGCCACATAGGTTGCGACTGTTCTTTGCTATTGGTGTTGATCACAAATTTTGCAAGGTGCGGTGCGATTAGTTCACTTTGGCTCGTTTTTTTGTTTTTGATCATTGCAATCATAAACACTAAGCACACAGGGATTAATAGCCACAAAACGGCTGGGCGGATAAATTCAAAGTCCATTAGGCCTCCTGTCTTAGTGTTTTTGCCGTAATGAACATAACGCGCAGGCCAATCAAGGCCAATGCAATTAATAACGGGTAATAAAATAATGCACTTTGCGGGCGAAAAGTTTGCTCATCGGCGCTGATAGGCTCGAGTTTATCAAGCTCTTGATAAATTTGTTGCAAGCCGGCCACGTCTTTTGCGCGAAAGTAGAGTCCGCCAGTTTGTTCAGCAATACGTTTAAGTAAGGTTTCATCTAAACTTCCACCGCTCATGCCACCCATATTGAATAAGCTAAAACCGCGCGGATTATCAGAGCCCACACCTATGGTATACACTTTAATGCCTTCTTCGCGGGCAAGTAATAGGGCTTCTTCTGGATCTAAATTACCGGCGGTATTTTGACCATCAGTCAATAGCACCACAATGCGGTTACTTTCATCTTTGCTGGCAAAACGTTTTACCGATAAACCCAGAGCGTCACCAATTGCAGTGGCGCGGCCAACTAAGCCAATTTGTGCCTCTGAGAGCATTTGACTCACGGTTTTTACGTCCCGGGTGAGTGGGGTTTGTAAAAAAGCCGTGTCGCCAAATAAAATCAGCCCTAATCGGTCACCTTGGCGTTGCTCTATAAAGTCACTCAATACTGCTTTTACCATGGTTAGACGATCAACATATTGGCCTTGATATGCCATATCTTGCTCGGTCATCGACCCAGATAAATCCACGGCAAGCATAATATCGCGACCTTCATTAGGTAATGTAATTGGGTCATCGAGCCAAGTGGGGTTTGCCAGTGCGGTGACTAATAAAGCCCAAATTAACCATTCAAATAAACTAATACCGCGAGTTTGCTGCTGGGCAACTTGCGTGGCCAAATTGTGTTTGGCAAAACTGGGAATACGTAATCGGGTGTTACCTTCGCTGTGTACGGGTTTAAACAAGCGTAACAACCAAGGCAGTGGCAATAATAAAAATAACCAAGGCCAGCTAAATTCAAACATTTAACGGCTCCTTTACTTTAAATTGCACAATGGCGAGTTTTAATTTATTCGCTAGCGCCGCTTGATTGGTTTGCGGTTGATATAGGCTCATGAGTTCAAGTTCAGTGAATTGTTGACCGGTCAGCTTATTTAGTGTGTTACACCATTGCTGCGTGCCTTGCGATGCCACGCGTTGTTGATAGTAATGTAATGCCAGACGTTTAATTAAAATATGTAATTGCTGGGCATCATTATCGCATTGGTTACTTAGTAAAATAGCCTGACGTTTGGCTTTTTTAAATTGGTAAGTCTGATACAACTTGTAACTGATAAAACTAATAGTCAGTAGCAGTATAGCCATTATAACCCACCAAATAGGTGCTAATGGCCACCAAGAAACGTGGGTTGGTACAATTACATCATGTAGGCCATCTAATGGAGAGGTTTGCATGTTACTTTCTCACTAATTGTAGCTCAAGGGGTGTAGCTGCATTGAATGATATTAAATTAAGACCCGATTTAGTTAAACGCTCTAAACGTGAAGCAAATGCTTGCTCAGCAGTTTTAGCAAACTTATCACGAAAGCCTTTGTCCATAAGCGGCAGGGCAAAATCACTGCCATTGGCACTGACTGTTACCGTTTGTTTAAACGCAGGGAGCTGGTGCTCAAATGGGTCGCTAATATGGCAGCCAATTAGCTCACAGTGACGACTCAGTATTTCTAATTGCTTAAAGCTGGCATCATCAAGGGTGCTAAAATCAGACACCAAATACACTAAACTACCTGGCTTGGCTAAATGGTTTAAGCGCTTGAGGTTATCGCTGAGTTTATTTTCGGTGGGCTCGTCAATGCGTGTCAGTGCTTGCTGGTGGTTATCGCATAAATTGTGACACAGTTTTAATACTGCTTTCTCACGGGCGGTGGGTTTTAGTTCTAAATGACCATGTTGATTAAATACAATACCGCCGATACGATCACCACGTTGACATGCAGACCATGCAACTAATGCGCTAATATGCGCTGCTTGCACAGACTTAAGTAACAGCTTGGAGCCAAACAGCATCGAATTAGAAAAGTCGGTAAACACAAACACTGGGCGTTCTTTTTCTTCTTGAAAAAGTTTGGTGTGGGTTTCACCAGTGCGCGCGGTAACACGCCAATCAATTGAGCGAATATCATCGCCTTGTTGATAATGGCGTACTTCGGCAAACTCCATACCTCGGCCTTTATGAGGTGCAAGATATTGGCCAGTTAGGCTGTTTTTAATTTTAGCTTTTGGGGCAAGCTCAAGCAAGCGGGCTTTAGCTTTGTAATACATCAGCTCTTTAAGCCCTAAGTCGACCCCATGACTATGACTTAAGCTAAGCCATTGTTGATTATCTAATTGGCTTTGCATAGTTTATGGCACGGCAACAAGTTCTAGGATACGGCTAATAACCTGATCTTTAGTCACACCATCAGCTTGTGCTTCGTAACTTAAGATAATGCGGTGGCGCAGCACATTATGCAGTACCGCTTGAATGTCATCAGGTGCAACAAAGTCACGGCCTTGTAACCAAGCATGTGCGCGGGCACATTTATCAAGGGCAATCGTGGCACGTGGGCTTGCGCCATACTCAATCCAGCTGCCTAGTTGAGCATCTAATTTAGCGCCTTCACGCGTGGCAATAATTAGCTGTACTAAATACTGTTCAAGTGGCTCAGCTAGATGCAAGCCTAAAATCGCTTTGCGTGAAGCAAATAAGTCGTTTTGACTAATTTGTTGTGCAGGGGCTTGATGTTCGCTCAGTGCTTCGCCGCGAGTCAGACGTAAAATGTCAAGCTCATGCTCTGCGCCAGGGTAACCAATACTTAGGTGCAATAAAAAGCGATCAAGTTGTGCTTCAGGTAGCGGGTAGGTGCCTTCTTGCTCAAGCGGATTCTGCGTCGCCATCACCATAAATAAATCAGATAGCGGGTAAGTATTTTTGCCTACCGTAACTTGGCGTTCTGCCATCGCTTCTAATAAGGCTGATTGGACTTTAGCTGGGGCACGGTTAATTTCATCGGCTAAAATTAGGTTATGAAATAATGGGCCTTTCTCAAACACGAACTCACTGGTCTGTTGGCGGTAAATATCTGTGCCAGTGACATCCGCAGGTAATAAATCAGGAGTGAACTGCACGCGTTGGAATGAACCTTCAACGCCTTTGGCAAGTGCATTTACTGCTCGGGTTTTAGCAAGCCCTGGAGGGCCTTCTACTAATAAGTGACCATCGGCTAAAATAGCGATAAGTAGCGCTTGAGTTAATTCTGGCTGGCCAATAATTTGGCTGTCTAAATAAGTTTTTAATTGTGAAAATACGTTAGCGGCCATAATAAAAGACTGTCCTGGTTAGCAAGGTTTATAAAAAGCTTTATTGGTTATTGGGATTATTGTTCTATAACACAAGTGTTAGACCCTATTTTACAAAATAGTTCGTTATTTTTTAACGGTTTTTACCCTAGCATAGAAATACAGGTATTTTTTGTAAATACGCTAAAAAAAGCCTATTGTTGGTAACTAATTATACTATTTTCAATTTCTCTATTGGCTTTAGTACACGGGTTGTTTAGAATCGAGGAAAATAAACAGGTCAGACCTGTCAGCGGGAGAGCATTAATGTCTGAGCAAAACATACTAAAAACAGCAAAGGGCGATCGTATTGCCATCGTCAGTGGTCTACGTACACCATTTGCTAAACAAGCAACTGCATTTCACCATGTACCAGCCCTTGATATGGGCAAGTTAGTGGTTAACGAAATGCTTGAACGCCTTAACTTTGATAAATCTGAAATTGATCAATTAGTATTTGGCCAAGTAGTGCAAATGCCAGAAGCGCCAAATATTGCCCGCGAAATCGTATTAGGTACTGGTATGCCAGTATCCGTTGATGCTTACTCAGTATCACGCGCCTGTGCAACTAGTTTTCAGGCAATAGCTAATGTAGCTGAGTCGATTATGGCAGGCTCTGTACAAGTGGGTATTGCGGGGGGCGCTGATTCGTCATCGGTATTGCCAATTGGCGTAAGCAAAAAACTAGCTGGCAGCCTTGTTGATTTAAATAAAGCGCGCACACTTGGACAACGCTTAAAAATATTCTCAAAATTGCGTTTAAAAGATTTACTTCCTGTACCACCTGCTGTTGCAGAATACTCGACGGGTTTATCTATGGGTCAGACTGCTGAGCAAATGGCAAAAACTCATAATATTAGCCGTGAAGATCAAGATGCGCTTGCGCATCGCTCACACACACTTGCTAGCCAATCATGGGCAGATGGCAAGCTTGCCGATGAAGTTATGACTGCGCATTTACCGCCGTATAAAAGTTTTATCGAGCAAGATAATAATATTCGTCATAACTCAACGGTTGAAGGGTATGCTAAATTAAAGCCTGCATTTGACCGTCAACATGGCTCTGTAACCGCTGCAAACTCAACACCACTAACAGATGGTGCGGCTGCGGTACTGATGATGAGCGAAAGCAAAGCTAAAGCATTAGGCTATAACATTTTAGGGTATGTGCGTAGTTTTGCGTTCTCTGCTATTGGCGTAAATGAAGACATGTTAATGGGGCCTGCACATTCTACGCCTATCGCATTAGCAAGAGCAGGTATTACGCTTGCAGATCTTGATTTAATTGAAATGCATGAAGCATTTGCAGCGCAAACGCTAGCAAATATGAAAATGTTCGCCTCTGATAAATTTGCACAAGAAAAACTCGGTCGCAGTAAAGCGATTGGTGAGATTAACATGGATAAGTTTAATGTTATGGGCGGCTCGCTTGCATATGGGCATCCATTTGCAGCAACTGGCGCACGACTTATCACCCAAAGTTTACACGAACTTAACCGCCGAGGTGGTGGCTTAGCACTAACAACTGCATGCGCCGCAGGTGGGTTAGGTGCAGCTTTTGTATTGGAGAGTGCGTAATGACACAGTCTGTATTTAGTTTAGATGTTGATGATAACGGTATTGCCGTAGTTACTATTGATGTGCCGGGTGAAAAAATGAACACCCTGCGCGATACCTTTGCCGATGATTTAAAAACGTTGCTTGATGACGCGAAACAGCAGTCAGTTAAAGGCATGGTATTTATCAGTGGTAAAAGCGATAACTTTATCGCCGGCGCCGATGTGAAAATGCTGGATAGCGTAGAGCGTCGCGAAGATGCATTAGCGATCAGCGAGCTATGTCACCGTGCCTTTTTTGATATGAAAAAACTGCCGTTTCCAACCGTCAGTGCTATTCATGGTGCAGCGCTTGGTGGTGGTTTGGAGTTTGCTTTAGCGTGTGATTACCGCGTGTGTACTGACAGCGATATTACCAAGCTAGGCTTACCTGAAGTGCAGCTTGGTCTATTACCTGGTGGTGGTGGTACTCAGCGCTTACCGAAATTAGTTGGTTTGCAAAAAGCCCTAGAGTGGACACTAACAGGTAAACAAATACGCGCTAAACAAGCTAAAAAGTCAGGCTTAGTGAATGATTGTGTCCCTCAAACTGTATTGCTAAAAGTGGCCAAAGAGTTTGCGTTAAAAGGCAAGGCAAAAGCGAGTAAGCCCAAGCTTGATCGTGTTAGCCAATTGCTTGAGTCAAATCCATTTGGTCGCAATATCATTTTTAAAAAAGCACAAGAAAACGTACTGAAGAAAACCGGTGGTCATTACCCGGCGCCACTGGCTATCATTAAAGCAATACGCGCCAGTGTAGAGCTTGATGAGCTAAAAGCTTATAAAACAGAAGCCGAAGGGTTTGCTACGTTAGTGATGAGTAGCGAGTCTAAAGCATTACGTGGGATCTTTTTTGCTACCACCGAAATGAAAAAAGAATGGCGTAACGATGACGCACCAGCGATCACCAAAACAGCAGTGTTAGGTGGCGGTTTAATGGGCGCAGGCATTGCCCATGTCAGTGCTGTAAAAGCGGGTGTATTAGTGCGCATTAAAGATGTAGCAGAGCAGGGCATTAGTAATGCCATGAATTACAGCTATAAAATTTTAGATAAAAAGCAAAAGCGTCGCATTTTATCTACAGCTGAACTGCAACAAACAATGAATCGCATTACTGGCACAACTAATTACAGTGGTTTTAAGCACATTGATTTAGTGATTGAAGCGGTATTTGAAGATTTAAGCCTTAAACAGGGCATGGTTGCTGATGTTGAACGTGAATGCCAAGCAAACACTATTTTTGCTAGTAACACGTCATCATTGCCTATCTCACAAATAGCGGCAGAAGCGGCCCGTCCAGAGAATGTGATTGGCTTACATTACTTCTCACCGGTTGAGAAAATGCCATTGGTTGAAATCATTCCACATGAAGGTACGTCGCAAGAGACCATTGCGCGGATTGTTAACTTTGCCCGTAAGCAAGGTAAAACGCCGATTGTGGTAAAAGATAAAGCGGGTTTTTATGTAAACCGTATTCTTGCCCCTTATGTGAATGAAGCTGCAAATTTATTACTTGCAGGCGAGCCAATTGAAAAAATTGATGCTGCGCTTGTTGAGTTTGGTTTCCCTGTTGGGCCGCTCGCTTTACTTGATGAAGTAGGGATTGATATAGGCTCTAAAATTGCCCCAATTCTTGAAAAAGAACTGGGCGATCGTTTTAAAGCGCCAGATGCATTTTCGCGTTTAATTGATGCGAAACGCTTAGGCCGTAAAACGGGTCGTGGTTTTTATCTATACGATAAAAAGAGCAAAAAAGTAGACGAGTCAGTTTACGAATTACTTGGCGTGAGCCCATCACCACGTTTAAACAAGAGTGAGATAGCTCAGCGTTGCGTTGCACAAATGCTTAACGAAGCAGCGCGCTGTTTAGATGAAGGCATTATCGCCAGTCCTCGCGATGGTGATATTGGTGCTATATTTGGCATTGGCTTCCCACCATTTTTAGGTGGTCCATTTAGTTATATGGATAAGCTTGGTGCGGATAAAGTAAGCTCAGAAATGGCGACGTTTGCTAATTTTAATCCGGTATTTGCGCCGTGTGCACCCTTGGTTGCAATGGCTGATGCTGGTGGGCGTTTTTATCAAGTAGTACCAGCTCAAACACAGCAAAATATTGTTGAAACAACCGTAGTTGATGACGCAATTAGCAAAGATGAAGCTACTGACATTGAGAGCTCAGAAGCGACTGTTACTAACGCTGAAAGAGAGGACGCTGAAAATAGTGAAACTGACACTAATGTCGTGCACTCAGCGTGTGAAGGTACCGATAAAAAGTCTTAATCTTTAATTTTTATTTATAAAAACGCACTTTAGTATTAGTGCGTTTTTTTATGTCTTTTTAAAATGACAGCTCAAAAAACCACTAAAAAAGTTTGTACAATTAAGGATATAGCGAACTATTTTAAGGAACACAGACAGGAGAATAAAAAATAATAAAAAGTTCTATTTTTCACATATATACCCAAGCCACCTCAAGATGCAGAATTCAGCGTTTCACAGGGGCTTAATATCAAGGCGTTACTTTGCAAGAATGGCCATCCCTTTTAAGAAGTAACAACGATGAGAGTAAGTGCCTGTGAAACGCCCAAAGGGTTGGTTTAAAAGCGGTTTATACTGCGTTATTGATTTTAATAATAGAACCACTATTATTTGCAATCAATGCCTTGCCTAAATCGCTTTTAATTCCAACTGAAACTCGCATCTTGAGGTGGTTTGGGTATACTTACAAAGTAATTAATCGTGGAATATTAAATGTTTAAAATGGGCTTTCTTAAATCAAAAAAATTATTAGCAGTTGGCTTTTCGCTTACTTTAGCAACAGTCGCTTTTGTTATTTTACGGTTTGATCAGCCTTTAATTGCACAGCTTTCTTACGTGGTGTTTTTAGTAACTCTTGGCTTAGCTTTTGCTCTTTCTAATGTGCGCTATAAACAAGGTTTAGCTGCAATATCCTTTTTATTTATTTTTATGGTGGGCTTATTATTCCATCTTGATATAGAAGTAATAGAAGAAGTGTACTTATTGATCCCATTATTATATTTAATGGTTTTCCCGGGTTCCATGCTTCCTATCCCTATTGCTGTTTTACTATTAAGTGCGTATGTCTCCTCTATTAATGCGGCTGAATTTTTAGACATTATTGAAGATGGGGTCGAGATGATAGTTATCACCTCATTTGCGACAATCATGACCTATTTTCAGCGTAAAACTCACTCGCAAATGGAGTTGTTTCGTACTGAGAGCTATACGGACTACTTAACGGGGTTGGGTAATCGAAAAAAGTTTTTTGAGGTATTGCTGTTTTTTAAAGAGCAATGCCGAGAAGATGCAACGCTAAACTTTTCATTACTAATAATTGATTTAGACGGCTTTAAAAAAGTAAATGATCAGCTAGGTCACCTGACTGGTGATAGTGCATTAAAAATGGTGACAGATCGTTTTAGTCAATTGATAGATGAAGATTCGCTATTATTTCGTATAGGTGGCGATGAGTTCGCTTTTATCACAACACCAAGTAATAACTCCAAACAGGTTGCTCGTGCATTAGCCAATGCGATTCACACATTGAGTAAACCGAGCTACTTATTAAAAGCAAAAAACTACCAGTTAACGGCAAGTATCGGTATCGCAATCTTTCCTGAAGATGCGACTGAAATAGAAATTTTATGTAGCAATGCTGACATGGCCATGTACCATGCAAAAGCAGTGGGCAAGAATGATTTTTCGTTTTATCAAAGCCAGCTTACAAAGCAAACGCTACGACGCTACCGGTTAGAGAACGATTTAAAGTTTGCGACGGAGCGTGGTGAACTCGCTCTTCATTATCAGCCTAAAGTGTGTATCACGACGGGTGAAATCAAATCGGCTGAAGCCTTAATTCGTTGGTTCCACCCTCAATTGGGGTTTATTAGCCCTGTTGAATTTATTCCAATAGCAGAACAAACTGGTTTAATAAACCCGATTGGTGAGTGGATCACCGAAACAGCCTGCCAGCAAATAGCTCATTGGAAAAAACAGTTTAACATTGAAAGTGTTGCAATTAACGTGTCAGCGATACAACTACAAGACCCACTGTTTTTAGATAAGCTAACAAGCGCATTAGCACGTAATAATTGCACTACAAGCTGCTTAGAAATAGAGCAAACAGAAACTGCTTTGATGGCAAATGCGAATGACAACATTCGTGTACTGACTGCGTTGAAAAATGCTGGTTTAACCCTGTCGCTTGATGATTTTGGTACTGCTTATTCTTCACTATGTCAGCTGAGCTTGTTACCTCTGGATATTTTAAAAATAGATAAGCGCTTTATCGATGATTGTACGACCAATCGACGAGACCACATGGTGGTGCGAACTATAATTCAACTTGCGCAAAACTTAGGGATGGGCACTATCGCAGAAGGCGTTGAAACACCAGAGCAATTAGCATTACTGAA
Organism: Pseudoalteromonas sp. NEC-BIFX-2020_015; assembly: GCF_012952265.1. NCBI lineage: Bacteria > Pseudomonadati > Pseudomonadota > Gammaproteobacteria > Alteromonadales > Pseudoalteromonadaceae > Pseudoalteromonas > Pseudoalteromonas sp. NEC-BIFX-2020_015. Next base: position 170,365 of record NZ_JABCJL010000006.1, on the reverse strand, counting down.
ACAAGAGGGGTGTCAATTGTATCAGGGGTACTTTTTTTCAAAGCCTCTCAGTGCTGAAGATTTTACAGCGTTACTCAGGGCGTGTTGACCTTTGTAAGGCGCTATGGTTTGCTTACCATAATGGCAACCTCTGTAACGTAATTTTGAGTGGTTTGGGTGTATAAGCTAATTCGTATTTTTTTACTCTCTAATGTATAAAATAAAGTACGGCGCAAGCTATCGCCTTTTATAAGATCAGGGTTACCAAGTGTTTTTTGATAAAATGCACTTACTTCACTCACTGATTGTGCCACATAGCCTGTTTGTACTAACGGGTAGTCATCAGCAACTGTTAATGAGAGTTTAAAGTCAGCAGGTAACGGTACGCTTTCTAGGTTTGCTGCACACGTAAACGAACTCAAACTTATAGCTAATAATAATGGCGTTATAATTTTAGTCATTAGATCCCTTAAAAAATTTATCCCAGTCTTTTATCTGATTGTGTCTAAATTTTAGCTTGTTGTCACCTAACTTAAATTTTATTACGAATTAAGTCTCTTACAATAAAACGGGCAGGGTGAATTGCCTGACTTACTCGTTCACTTAAAGGGTGTGGTTCATCGTTAAGTACAGCCACTAATTGCTCCGCACACAGTGGCGCGCTGCATAAACCTCTAGCACCAAAGCCTGTAAGTATATGTAAGCCTTGTAGCGGCTTTTGTAATGGCTGGTATTGATAGCGCTTTCCTGAGCGTAAGTTGGCAAACGCATGTATATAATCACTTTGCTGTGCCCATTCCCCAGCCATTGGAAGGTGATCAATAAAACTACAGCGTACAGCGGCTTTGGCGGCCGTGATAGCACCTAAGCTACTAGCAAACTCTGTTTGCCCATAAAAGTTAAGTAACTGCTCGCGATTGGTGGTGTTGTCTTGCTCTGTAACGGCACGGCTTTTGGTGTTTTTTTCAAAGGTTGCGCCCATACAATGGTGGTCTAAATACGCAGGGGTAAAATAACCCTTATGACAGAGTACAGTTTTGAGTTTTGTTGAGGCTGCACTTGCTTGTACGTGCGAGACTTGACCTCGCACACCAACAATAGGCAGTGACTTAGTTTGTTCAAATCGGTCACTGTGCTCACCGGCACAAATAATAACGTCACTAAATGGGCCAAATTGTTGCCCTTGGCTCTGTAATAGCCAACCTTGTGGTGTTTTTTCAAGCTTGTCGATATCACAATTAAAATGGCTTTGGATCGGAGTTAGTGCATGAGCTTGTTGGTAAAGGGCATTGACTAACTGGGGGGGATTAACCCAGCCTCCTAATTCAAAGTACACGCCAGAGTAGCCAGTGCTGACACCTGCAATTTTATCGCCTTGACCTGGGGTCACACTGTGCATTAATTCATTTGGCCATAGCTGCTTATTTTCAATATTTTGATGACGCTCAGCTAATGGCTGTTTTATCGCATGTTGTAATACGCCACACCATTGATGGTCATAATTAAAGCCATTGTCTATGAGCTGTTGGTAGAGTCGTTTAGCGTATAAAAAACTGTGTGCAAAAAGCTCACTGTGTGGGGAGTTCTTTGCTTGTAAATGTGGGTAAATCGCACCTTGTACGTTATGAGAGGCGCCCATTGCAAGTTGCGGATCTTGGCAAAATAGTTGGCTGTTACAGCCGCGTTTAGCCAAGCTATATAAAACAGCACTGCTGGCAATGCCTCCGCCAATAACAGCTACATTTTTAAGCGAGCTCTGCTGGTGAGTAAAGTAAGCTGGAGCAGATTGTGCTTTATTAGCATGAGGCAAATGGCCAATCAACATTTCATTTTTACAGCCATGTCCTTTCGCCTTTTGTACTGAAAACCCAGCGTCTGAAAGGCCTCTGCGTACAACGCCGGCAACTGTAAATGTTGCTAATGTGGCATTAGTGCGAGAAATATCTGCCATTGCATTAAATAAGGCTGGTTGCCACATCTCGGGGTTTTTACTTGGTGCAAAACCATCTAGGTACCAGGCATCTATAATACCTGTTTGCGGGTAACTTATGCCAGCAAGTGAATCTAGAACATCGCCAAAGTATAAATCGAGTACAACTTGACCATTTTCAAATTCAAGACGGTGACAGCCGGCTAAATTTATAGGGTATTTTGCGAGTAACTGTTTACTCTGTAACGCTAAAGTCGGCCATACTTGCAGCGCTTTTTTTAGATCGTCAGCTTTAATAGGGTACTTTTCAAAGGAAATAAAATGTAAGCGCTGGACATTTTGTTGTACTGAGTTGTGAACTTCTAGATTATGATGTTGCCTACTGGTTAGATAATTTTTAAATTGCAGCCATGTATTTAAAAAGTTAAGCCCAGTGCCAAAACCTGTTTCACCAATAACAAAATGAGGTCGGTCATGATTTTGTAATCGATGAGGCATATTATTTTGCTGATAGAAAACATAATCAGACTCTGCTTGGCCATCATCGTTTGAAAAATAGACATCATTAAAGTTGTCTGCAATAGGTGTACCTAAGTGATTAAAGTGAATTTCAGCGTTTTTGATCATGGTATGCAATTAATGAGTACTTTTTTTCATTATTTTACGTGTTTTCTTTGAAATAGTCTGGCGTTATTTATAAGCTAGAGGTTCAGAGTACAGGTGTACGCTAGAAAGCTGACCACTTCGTTGTACATTTCAGCGTAAAATAGAACACAATTTAGTATTAAGCTAAGGTAATTACCCATGAGAAGAGCCGTTATTACGGGCATCGGTGTTGTATCAAGCATCGGTAACAACAAAGAAGAAGTATTAGAATCGTTAAAAACAGGTAAAAGCGGCATCGCTTTTAACCCAGAATTTGCTGAATATAAATTACGTAGTAATGTATCAGGCAAAATTGATATTGACGTTAAAGAGTTTGTTGACCGTAAAGCAATGCGCTTTATGGGTGATGCTGCTGCTTATTCGTATATTTCGATGGCACAAGCAATAGATGATTCAGGTTTATCTGATGAGCAAGTATCAAATGAACGCACTGGTATTATTGTAGGTTCTGGTGGTGGTTCATCTAAATGGCAAGTAGAAGCGGCCGATATTTTACGTGAAAAAGGCGTAAAACGTGTAGGCCCTTACATGGTGCCGCGTACAATGGCAAGTACAACGTCAGCATGTTTAGCAACACCGTTTAAAATCAAAGGTGTTAACTACTCAATCAGCTCAGCATGTGCAACTTCTGCACACTGTATTGGTAATGCCGTAGAGCAAATCCAATTAGGCAAGCAAGACGTTGTTTTTGCAGGTGGCGGTGAAGAGTTACATTGGACGCTAGCAATGGAATTTGACGCAATGGGCGCACTTTCTACTAAATATAACGAAACGCCTGAAAAAGCGTCACGCACATATGATGCAAACCGCGATGGGTTTGTTATATCTGGCGGTGGCGGTATTGTTGTTGTTGAAGAGTTAGAACATGCACTTGCTCGTGGCGCACATATTTATGCTGAGATTGTTGGTTACGGTGCAACATCTGATGGCTATGACATGGTTGCTCCATCAGGTGAAGGTGCGGCACGTTGTATGCGTCAAGCAATGCAAGATGTAGATAGCATTGATTACCTAAACACTCATGGTACATCGACACCTGTAGGTGATGTGAAAGAATTAGGTGCAATTCAAGAAGTATTCGGTGGTAATTCACCAATGATCAGTGCAACTAAAGCAATGACCGGGCATGCACTGGGCGCTGCTGGTGTGCATGAAGCTATTTTCTCACTACTGATGTTAGAGCACAGTTTTGTTGCACCTTCAATCAATATTGATGAACTTGATGAACAAGCTGCTGGCTTAAACATTATCACTGAGCGTAAAGATGTTGAGCTAAATACTGTTATGTCTAACAGCTTTGGTTTTGGTGGCACTAACGCCACGCTAGTGATGAGTAAATATAAAGGCTAATTAGTCAAAAGTTAGTTAGTTTAGAAGCCGAGCAACTTGCTCGGCTTTTTCGTTTTCAAAGCCGGCTATGTTCGTTACAATGGCGGCTCTTCGTGCCAACAGGATTTGTTAATGAAAATACTTGCTGATCAAAATATGCCACTTGTTGAGCAATACTTTGCTGATTTTGGTGAAGTAACGCGTTTCGATGGGCGTACTTTACAAAGTGAACAGTTAATCGATGTTGATGTATTACTTACGCGTTCAGTTACGCAGGTTAATAGCACATTGCTTCACAGTGCAAATAAATTGAAGTTTGTAGGTACTGCAACCATTGGTATCGATCATATAGACACCGCACTTTTAAAAGATCGTAATATCGCATTTACAAGTGCGCCTGGGTGTAATGCAATAGCAGTTGCTGAATATGTAATTAGTAGTATTTTTGCTTTGTGCCAAGAAAATGCAAGTAGTATTGAAGGCAAGACAATTGGTATTGTTGGGGTTGGAAGCATAGGTAGTTGTTTGCGTGAAAAGTTAAAAGCGCTAAATGTCACCGTATTAGTGTGCGATCCACCTAAATATGAAGCCGGGCAGCTTGATGAACATCAAGATCTAGAGTTGCTACTAACTCAATCTGACATCGTAACATTTCATGTTCCTTTGATAAAAACAGGCAAACACAGCACGTTGCATTTGCTGAATAAAGCACGTTTGTTAGCGCTCAAAGCCGGTACTATTATCATCAATGCCAGCAGAGGCGACGTTATTGATAATCAAGCCTTGCTTGAGGTAATGCAAGATGGTGCACAACTTGATTTAGTTATTGACGTATGGGAAAACGAACCCACAATATTAACTGAGCTTCTTGAATATACACGATTGGCAAGTGTGCATATTGCAGGGCACACACTTGAAGGTAAAGCACGTGGTACACAAATGCTGTATCAAAAGCTATGTGAACTTGAAAAGGTCGAAGCGAAGAAATCCTTAGCTGATTTTTTACCTGTACCAAGTATTACGGATATTAACCTGCAGGAAACATTTGATATACCTGATCTTGGTCAACTTATTCATCTTATCTATGATGTGCGCCGAGATGACGGTATTTTACGACGAGATTTGGTAAATCAAGGTTTTGATAGCCTTAGAAAAAACTATCCAATTAGGCGTGAATTCAGCACGCTAAATATCACAGGCGCAAATCAGCATGCAGATGTACTAGCGGCGCTCGGGTTTAACTTAATATAATTTAGACAATGGCCATAAGGGCGGTTGTTAATAGAGGAATACACATGTCACAAAAATATAATGTTGCCGTACTTGGTGCTACAGGTCTTGTTGGCCGCCAAATTATTGAAACGTTAGAAGATCGTAAGTTTCCTGTTGATCAATTATTTTTATTGGCAAGCAGCCGCAGTGCCGGTGAAGATATTAAGTTTCGTGGTGAAACTATAGAAGTGCAAGATGTTGAAGGTTTTGACTTTAGTCAAGCGCATATTGGCTTGTTTTCAGCTGGTGGCAGTGTGTCAGAAAAATATGCACCGATTGCAGCTGATGCGGGCTGTATAGTTATTGATAACACATCACATTTTAGAAATGACTTTGAAGTACCATTGATTGTGCCTGAAGTTAATGCTGCAAGTTTGGCTGATTTCAGAAACCGCAATATTATTGCCAATCCTAACTGCTCAACGATTCAAATGATGGTGGCATTAAAGCCGATATACGATGCGTACGGTATTGACCGTATTAATGTATCGACCTATCAAGCAGTATCGGGTGCTGGCAAAGAAGCCGTTGATGAGCTTGCAAAACAAACTGCAAATCTAATGAATGCGCGCCCAGTTGATAGCCAAGTATTTCCAAAGCAGATGGCATTCAATGTAATCCCACAAATTGATGTGTTTGAAGATAACGGCTATACGCGCGAAGAAATGAAAATGGTTAATGAAACCCATAAAATATTGGGTGACACTACTATTGCAGTAAACCCAACATGTGTGCGAGTACCTGTGTTTTTTGGTCATTCTGAAGCGATAAACATTGAAACACGCATGCCATATGATTTTGAACATGTTAAGCAGTTACTCAAAGATGCCCCGGGCCTTGAACTTATTGAAGATGAAGGTGATTATCCAACGCCAGTATCAGATGCAAGCGGTAATGATACTGTTTATGTAGGGCGTTTACGTCAAGATATTTCGCACCCGCATGGTTTAAATATGTGGGTTGTTAGCGATAATACCCGAAAAGGCGCAGCTACTAATAGTGTACAAATAGCTGAAGAGCTTATTGCAAATTATCTTTAAGAATAAGTAGAAATAGCGGCAAATTGCCGCTTTTTTATTTTTAAACTGCCAAATAATTGCCGCATGATGGCTAAAAGCGTATAAACTTAACAATAACTATAAAAACTCTTCCGGCTGATAAAATTTAAGCTATTAAGTATCAAAGTGTTGCGATAGATATAAAGACGCAACTGGTTTATAGTTTGCAACTGGAATAGAGCTTGCAGGAAAATTGAATTAACTATTTTATTTATGTCAGTTATTTCTGCAAGAAATAATCAATGTTTAAGCGCCTGTTTTTTAGGTGCTGCGTTAACATTTAAACATTAAAGGATCAGCATGCGCGGTTTAGCTACACTCCTCTTATTAGCGTCTGCATTGGTGGCAACACCAATATACTCCCAAGACGGCACCCAACTAAAAGGGCCTAAAGGCGTTGATTACGGCGTTCAAGGGCGTTCAATTGGACCAATAAAGCCAACCGATACGTTATGGCGTATTGCAGCGAAAGTGCGACCAGATAACTCAGTAAGTATTTATCAGGTGATGCAGGCATTATATGAGAAAAACCCCAATTCATTTTTAGATCAAAATCTAAATCATATGCGTGATGGCGCGTACCTCAAAATACCTACACTACGCGAAATTCGTAACATTAGCCCTCAATTAGCAAAACAACGATCTGAGCAAGATGATGACTTATGGGATAAAAAGAAAAACGGAACATTAACCCAAAGTGATATCGAAAGCTCCAAAACAAAAGTAACACAAGCGCGAAAAGTTGATGTTGACGAAGCAAAAAAAGAATTAAAACAAGAAATCAACACGATAAAAACCGAGCAAGGTACGCAACTTGTTGAGTTGCAAAAGCAATTTAAATCATCAGTTGAAAATGTTGAAGAGATCTTAGTTGAAAATAATAATTTAAAAAAGCAGCTAACCGGTATTTCTAAAGAGCTCGAAAAAGTGCGAAATCAGCTAGGACAAGATAGTGAAATTCAGCAGCAACTAAAAGAGTTAATTGCAAAGCAAAATGAGTTTATAGAGCAGCAAAAGGTAAAAAAGCAACAAGAGGAGAGTGAGTTTGATTTTGCCGCGTTATTGGCAAATCCGTTTGTTCTTATTTTACTAATGACGATACCGGCTTTATTAATTGTTTTTGCAGTGGTGATGTTTTTACGTAAACGTAATAAAGAAGATGAAGTAATTGACGACGATGAGTTTTTACCACAAAGCCCTAGTTATGTTCCAGACGAAGATATTGATTTAGGCCCCTCAATAGATCCTATCATTCCTGATCCAGTACAAGATGATTTAAGTGTCCAACTCGATGATAACTTAGACAGCGATATGCTGCCTGATGATGACATTATTTTTGATGACAGTATTGATGACGATTTTGAAGATGGCGACAGTCTATTAAATCAAGACGAACTCGATGGTCTATTAAGTGATGACATTGTATTTGATGATGAAGTCAAAGAAGATGATGAGTTAGATATCTTCATGCAGCAAGATTTTGACCAACAAGACGATGATAGTTTAGGCGATGATATCGACTTGGATCTTGATGCCGAAAAAGGTGACGGGGATATTTTAAGTGCAGAAGACCTAGATGACTTATTTGCAGAAGATGCCGTTGACAGCTCTTCTGCGCCTGCAAACGGGGAAATTGATGATTCCCTCGATGAGTTAGAATCAGATGATGCCCTTGCTGCGCTCAGTGAAGAACTTGCTAGTGAAGATGATGACTTTGATATAGATGAACTCATCGATGCACAAAGTTCTGTTAACGAAGAGCCAGAACTTGATGTACTTAATAATAACGATGAGGATTTTGACTTAGACGACATTGACAGCTTAATCGATGATGCTGCCGCGGAGCCTGAAAAACCAGCCGAGTTAGTTGATGAAGACGACACTGATTTTGATTTGGACGACATTGATAGCCTTATTGATGATGCTGCCGCAGAGCCTGAAAAACCAACAGAGTTAGTCGATGAAGACGACACTGATTTTGACTTGGACGACATTGACAGCTTAATCGATGACGCTGCCGCAGAGCCTGAAAAACCAGCCGAGTTAGTCGATCAAGACGACACTGATTTTGACTTGGACGACATTGATAGCCTTATTGATGATGCTGCCGCGGAGCCTGAAAAACCAGCCGAGTTAGTCGATGAAGACGACACTGATTTTGATTTAGACGACATTGACAGCTTAATTGATGACGCAGCCGCAGAGCCTGAAAAACCAACAGAGTTAGTCGATGAAGACGACACTGATTTTGATTTAGACGACATTGACAGCTTAATTGATGACGCAGCCGCAGAGCCTGAAAAACCAACAGAGTTAGTCGATGAAGACGGCACTGATTTTGATTTAGACGACATTGACAGCTTAATTGATGACGCAGCCGCAGAGCCTGAAAAACCAGCAGAGTTAGTCGATGAAGACGATACTGATTTTGATTTAGACGACATTGACAGCTTAATTGATGACGCAGCCGCAGAGCCTGAAAAACCAACAGAGCTGGTCGATGAAGACGACACTGATTTTGACTTAGACGATATTGATAGTTTAATCGATGATGTTGATCACAATACTGATTTAGATGAAGCCCTTTCTGATTCAATGAATGAATTATCAGGTGTTGAAGATGAGCTTAATCTAGATGAAGTAGAATCACTAGTATCGAGCTTAGCCGATGAGCCAGAAGTTGAACCAGAGCCTGAAGTTGAACCAGAGCCAGAAGTTGAACCAGAGCCAGAAGTTGAACCAGAGCCAGAAGTTGAACCAGAGCCAGAAGTTGAACCAGAGCCAGAAGCTGAACCAGAGCCAGAAGTTGAACCAGAGCCTGAAGTTGAACCAGAGCTTGAGGTTGAACCAGAGCTTGAGGTTGAACCAGAGCTTGAGGTTGAACCAGAGCCAGAAGCTGAACCAGAGCCAGAGGCTGAACCAGAGCCTGAAGTTGAACCAGAGCCTGAAGTTGAACCAGAGCTTGAAGTTGAACCAGAGCCAGAAGTTGAATCAGAGCTTGAAGAAGAATCAGAGCCTGAAGTTGAACCAGAGCCAGAAGTTGAACCAGAGCTTGAAGTTGAACCAGAGCCTGAAGTTGAATCAGAGCCTGAAGTTGAATCAGAGCCAGAAGCTGAACCAGAGCCTGAAGCTGAACTAGAGCCTGAAGTTGAACCAGAGCTTGAAGTTGAACCAGAGCCTGAAGTTGAACCAGAGCTTGAAGTTGAACCAGAGCCTGAGTTTGAACCAGAGCCAGAAGTTGAACCAGAGCTTGAAGTTGAATCAGAGCCAGAAGTTGAATCAGAGCTTGAAGAAGAATCAGAGCCTGAAGTTGAACCAGAGCCAGAAGCTGAACCAGAGCCTGAAGCTGAACCAGAGCCTGAAGTTGAACCAGAGCCTGAAGTTGAACCAGAGCTTGAAGTTGAACCAGAGCCAGAAGTTGAATCAGAGCCAGAAGTTGAACCAGAGCTTGAAGTTGAACCAGAGCTTGAAGTTGAACCAGAGCTTGAACCAGAGTTTGAGGTTGAACCAGAGCCAGAGATAGATCTTTTAGATGATAGCTTGCTGGATGAAGTAAGTGAGGATTCTGCAGATGATTTATTGGATGAAGACGATTTATTAGAAGAATATAACGATCCATCATTAAAAAGTGTTGATGAGCTCCTTAGTGAGTTGCAAGAGGAAGACGACTATGTGGAAACACCACAATGGTCTGACATTGATGAACTAGATGATGATATAGAAGAAGTTGAAATTGATTTAGGTGATGATCCACTTGCCGATGAAATTGATTTAGCTGTAGATGATGAAGATTTAAATAATGAGATAGTGACACCTAGCAAAGAGCTAAGTGAGTATCCGGATCTCGAGCTTGATGATGAAGATGATAGCTTAATTGAAGAGAATGACTCTTCTGATCTGCTGTTAAGTCAAGCAGAACAAGATCTTGCTAATGCTATGGCAGGTGGTGAAGATTTAAATAGCTTAGATCATGATTTTGATGATGAATTATTGATTGAAGATGAATTACTCAGTGGTGAGGTTCAAGAGCAAGAGCCTGTAGCTGATACACAGGAAAAAGAATCTGTAAATAAGCCGGCAGATGAATCTATTGGCAGTGAATTAAGTGCTGATGATTTAAATAGCGATTTTGCAGCAGAGCTTGATAACACATTTGATCACTCTGACGACACTCAAATGAAGTCAGATCTTAGCTCTTTCTCAGATGAGGAGCTTGATGATGATTTCATGGCAGATCTCACCCAAACTGACTTTGATTCACTTTTAAGTGAATTAGGAGAACCTGAGGATTTAGAGATAGATGATAGCTCTGAATTTGATGTTGATTTTAATGCGTTATTAAGTGACGATTTAGACGCAATTGAAGAGCTATCCGAAATAGAAGAATCGCTTCCAGAAAAAAGCACAAATGTTGATGATGGTGCGTTAGGTGAAGAGTTCGTTGATATTGATTCATTGATTGAGCAAAGTGATGATCTAAATAGTGATCATGAACCTTATAATGATGTGAATATAGATGTCGGTTTAAGTGAATTTGATGCTTTGCTTGCAGGCGACAACCCAACAGACGTAGATGCTGAAAGTGGTGGCTACTCTGCAAAGCTAGACTTAGCACGTGCTTATATTGAAATAGATGATATGGATGCAGCGCTTGAGGCGATCGATGATGTTATTGAAAATGGCCCTGAAGAAGTACAAGAAGAGGCGCAAAGTCTTAAAGCAAAATTAATATAAATATATACCCAAGCCACCTCGAGATGCGAGCGTCGTTGGAATTTAAATCGGTTTAGAGAAGGCATTGATTGCAAGTAATAGTGGTTCTATTGTTAAAATCAATCCCTTATAAAAGTATCACAGTATAAATCGCTTTAAAACGCGAATTCTGCATCTTGAGGTGACTTGGGTATAGTATCCACATAACAAAAAATGGAGGGCAAACTTAGTTTCCCCTCCATTTTTATTGCAATCGAAAACTCAGCATCCCACAGCCATAGGTTTATTTGCATTGAGTCGCTTTTATTGCAGCGTGAGATAGCATAAAATGCCCCGTTCATTAGCACAGTAGGTAAAGCAGTTATTATGCGAGTAGCACTTGGAGTTGAATACAATGGCGCCCGTTACAGTGGTTGGCAACGTCAATCTCATGTAAATAGTGTACAACAAGAAGTAGAAACTGCGTTATCGCGCATTTGTAATCACCCAGTTGAAATCATCTGCGCCGGACGCACTGATGCAGGGGTGCACGGGACAGGGCAAGTAATACATTTTAACACTGATGCAGATCGCGATATGGTTGCATTTACCCTAGGTATGAACACTTTACTGCCAAAAGACATCGCTATTCGTTTCGCAAAGCCTGTTAATGATGATTTTCATGCTCGTTTTAGTGCTACTGCACGTCGTTATCGCTATGTTATTTATAATAATCCACTTCGTGGTGCGGTCCTTAATGAAGGTGTTACCCATTACCATCACGCACTTGATGAGACAAAAATGCAAGAGGCATGTCAGTACTTAATAGGTAAGCATGATTTCACTTCATTTCGCGCGATACATTGCCAAGCAAATACGGCTATTCGCACTATTCATCATTTATCTGTTGAGCGTCAAGGCAGTTATGTCATCATTGATATAAAAGCAAATGCATTCTTACATCACATGGTTCGTAATATTACGGGTTGTTTAACTGATATAGGTATTCACAAGCAAGAGCCGGTATGGCTTAAAGAGCTTCTTGATTTAAAAGAACGCGCTAAAGCAAGTGCAACAGCAAAAGCTGCTGGTTTATATTTAGTCGATGTAGATTATCCAGACGAGTTTGAAATACCGTCAACGCCGTTAGGCCCTTTATTTTTGCCTGAGACACACAGTTAGTTGTCGTTAATTTAAACGATTAATTGCAGGGGTTTCACTACTAAGACCAGTTTTTTATACCGCCTGTGTGGAATTCATGTTTTAATTGATAAAATTTGTCTGTCATCATAACTTGGCAGGAACGCAGCAAAGCACCGAATAGTATTAAGAGAGTTGCAAATGAGTTGGCTAGAAAAAATCTTACCTAAAACAACAAAATCTTCAGGTCGTAAAGAGATCCCTGAAGGTGTTTGGGCAAAATGTACAGACTGTGATTCAATTCTATATAAAGCTGAATTAGAGAAATCACTCCATGTATGTCCTAAGTGTGATCATCACATGCGTATTAGTGGCCGTAAACGTCTTGAACACTTTTTAGATGAAGGTGAACGTCAAGAATTAGGGACACAACACGAGCCAAAAGATATTTTAAAGTTTAAAGACTCAAAAAAATATTCTGATCGTATCACTGCAGCGCAAAAATCAAGCGGTGAGAAAGATGCGTTAGTCGCAATTAAAGGGCGTCTAAAAGGTATTCCAGTTGCAGCAGTTGCATTCGAATTCTCATTTATGGGCGGTTCAATGGCATCGGTAGTAGGGGCACGTTTTGTTGATGCTGTTGATCAATGTTTAGAGCATAACATGCCGCTTATTTGTTTTTCAGCGTCAGGTGGTGCACGTATGCAAGAAGCTCTTATGTCGCTTATGCAAATGGCAAAAACAAGTGCTGCACTTGCTAAAATGAGTGAAAAAGGCCTACCGTTTATTTCCGTAATGACCGACCCTACAATGGGTGGTGTATCAGCTTCATTAGCGATGCTAGGCGATATAAACGTTGCTGAGCCAAAAGCATTAATTGGTTTTGCGGGTCCGCGTGTTATAGAACAGACAGTGCGCGAAACTTTACCTGAAGGCTTCCAACGCAGTGAATTCTTACTAGAGCACGGTGCAATCGATATGATTGTTGACCGTCGTGAAATGCGTGACACACTTGCGCGCGTGTTAGCTAAATTTATGAACTTGCCTTCTACGGAACAAGAGCATAGAGTAGCGTAAATTTCAGCTTTACTGATCACGCTATGACAAAAAATATTCCTAGCCAATCATCAAGCCTTGATGATTGGCTTTGTTATTTAGAAAGTGTTCACCCTGCAAATATTGCAATGGGTTTAGAACGCGTTGCCCAAGTTGCCGACGATGTAGGTTTACTTGGTACTTCAAGTAAAATTATTCTTATTGCCGGCACTAATGGTAAAGGCACAACAGCCCGTTGTTTAGAATCACTTCTTTTGGCACAGGGCCATACTGTTGGTACCTATGCATCCCCTCACTTAATTCGTTATAACGAACGTGTGCGTATAAATGGCGCAGAGCTTGATGATCAATTTCATGTTGATGCTTTTGATTTGCTCGAAAAGGGCCGTAGCGATACACCACTGACTTATTTTGAATACGCGACTTTAGGGGCTTTAGCAATATTTAAACGCCATGCGGTTGATTACGTGCTGCTAGAGGTTGGTTTAGGTGGGCGCTTTGATGCCACCAATATTGTTACCCCGTTTGCTAGTGTTATCACCACAGTTGACTTAGATCATAAAGAATACCTTGGTGACACCCGAGAGTTAGTTGGGTATGACAAAGCGGGTATTTTCAGAACCAATACACCAGCGATAGTGGGTGATTTAGCAATACCTCACACAGTAACTGATTACGGGAAAAAAATTAATGCACAGATGCATTTATCAGGACGTGACTTTAAGTTTGTTGAGCATGCAACTCGTTTTAGTTGGCAGTGTAAAGAGTTTAACTATGAGTTTGATAAGCCTGCAATACCATGTCAAAACGTCGCAACAGCTTTAACTACCTTAAAAGTCTTGGGTTTATTACCCAGTGAGGCTGTTATTCGTCGCTGTTTAAATGATTTAGTTGTAGAAGGGCGTTTTCAAAAGCTAAGTAAATCTCCACTGGTCTATACTGATGTGGCACATAACCCTGAGTCGGCACGTTACTTATCGCGTAAGTTAGCCCAGTACAAAGATAAAGGCTTTAAAATTCATGCGTTAGCAGCTATGCTTGCGGATAAAGACAAAGTTGCTGTTTTAAAAGAAGTTAGCCCTTTGGTTGATGCTTGGTCATTAGCTGGACTTGATTGTTTTAGGGGTGATACAGTAGATAATATTGCAAAATCAATGGATGCTGTGAATACAAACGCACCTATTGAACGATTTGACAGTGTTGATATAGCACTTGATAGTGTCTTGCCTCGCTTAGATGAGCAAACTTTATTGATTGTTTTTGGTTCATTTATAACTGTTGCAGCAGCCATTAATTATTGGAAAAAATAGAGAGAAATCCGATGAACTCAGGTTTTATAAATCGTTTAGTCGGCACAAGCATTGTGGTGATTGCAGCAATCGTGTTTATTCCAAATATTCTCGATGGTGAAAAAGTACATTACAAAGAAGGCTTTAAAGCTATTCCTGAACGCCCTGAGTTCAAAACCATTGATCTACAAGATACTCTAGACCAACGTGTTGCAAGTGCTGAACAGCCTAAAGAACCACAAATTGAAAACATTATCGCGGATGATGATATTACGAGTGCTGTCGAAACTGTCGAAACTGTCGAAACTGTCGAAACTGTCGAGCAAGAGAATATTGATAGTGGCAATGACAGGAAAATGGTCGAGGCAAGTACAGAGCAAACTACAATCAGTGAAATAAAACAGCAACCTCAAGTTGTCGTAAAACAACCTGAACCTAAACGTGCTGAAGATGAAAACCTTTCAAAAATGGCTTATGTTATCCAGCTGGGTAGTTTTTCTCATGCAGCTAATGTGAAATCACTACAAGCCAAACTTACTGCAAACGGATTTAAAACGTTTACCCGCCCAGTTAAAACCCCTAATGGTACTTTAACTAAAGTTTTTGTGGGCCCGTCGCTCGATAAAGCGCAGCTTGAGAGCAAATTACCACAATTGAAAGCGCTTACTAAACTAAACGGTAAAGTGACACAGTTTGAAGTAACAAAATGATCTGGCATTTAGGGCTAACCTCTTATAGAATGCGCCCCAAATTAACGACTAGTTGGTTCATATGATCTGGGTTGATTACGCCATTTTTGGCATTATTGCACTGTCTACTATTATCGGTTTGATTCGTGGCTTTATAAAAGAAGCAATGTCTTTAGCTGTATGGGCTGGTGCATTTATCATCTCAAGTTTGTTTTACCAATATTTAGCATCCTTCCTAACCAGTATTTCTGAACCCCTTTTAAGAAATGCAGCGGCCATAGCCATATTATTCTTTGCGACGCTACTGTTAGGCGGACTGTTAAACTACCTGCTAGGTGAACTTGTACAACGTACAGGTCTGTCTGGTACTGACCGTGTCTTTGGCATTGTCTTTGGTGCACTTCGTGGCGTGTTGGTCGTGAGCGCGTTACTCTTCTTTCTTGATGCTTTTACTGGTGCACCTAATACGCACTGGTGGGGTAACTCTATTTTGATCCCAGAATTTGGCTTTGTTGTTGAGTGGTTTTTTTCATACCTCGAAAACAATTCAAGCTTTTTAAATTCGGTCAACCGTTAATCGGCGAGGAAAAATTTCATGTGTGGTATCGTTGGAATAGTCGGAACATCTCCTGTAAATCAGGCGATTTATGATGGCTTAACTGTTTTGCAACACCGTGGCCAAGATGCTGCGGGCATCATTACCATTGAAAACAACACCTTTAGTTTACGTAAAGCAAATGGCTTAGTGAAAGATGTATTTCACACCCGTCATATGAAGCGTTTACAAGGCACAATTGGTATCGGTCATGTGCGCTATCCTACAGCTGGCTCGTCTAGCTCATCTGAAGCACAGCCTTTTTATGTTAACTCACCGTTCGGTATTGCTTTAGCGCATAATGGTAACTTAACGAACGCTGAGCAGCTTAAAGAACAATTGTTCTCAGAGGCTCGTCGTCACGTAAATACCACATCGGATTCTGAAATTCTGCTTAATGTTATGGCACATGAATTCAGCAAACCAAATAAGCTAAAACTTGACCCAGAAGACATTTTTAATGGTGTCACTGAAGTTAATAATAAAGTTCAAGGTGGTTATGCAACCATCGCAATGGTTATTGGCCATGGTATTGTTGCATTTCGCGATCCAAATGGTATTCGTCCATTGGTATTTGGCAAGCGTGAAGCTGCAAATGGCACAGAGTATATGTTTGCTTCTGAAAGTGTTGCACTAAAAACAGATGGTTTTGAGTTTGTACGTGATGTAGCACCCGGTGAGGCTATTTATGTAACTGAAGCTGGCGAGTTTTATTCGCAAGCATGTGCCGATAAAGCATCGTACTCACCGTGTATTTTTGAGTTTGTATATTTTGCTCGTCCAGATTCAAACATTGATAATATGTCTGTTTACGCAACGCGCGTTAATATGGGCACAAAATTGGGGGAGAAAATAGCACGAGAGTGGGCTGATAAAGACATTGATGTGGTTATCCCAATCCCAGAAACATCATGTGATGTGGCGTTAGAAATCGCCCGTGTACTTAATTTACCTTATCGTCAAGGCTTTGTTAAAAACCGCTATATTGGGCGTACATTTATTATGCCTGGTCAAGAAATGCGTAAAAAGTCAGTACGTCAAAAGCTTAATGCCATTGACCGTGAGTTTAAAGGTAAAAACGTATTGTTAGTTGATGACTCTATTGTACGTGGTACTACGTCAGCGCAAATCGTTGAAATGGCGCGTGAGTCTGGCGCTAAAAACGTTTATTTTGCCTCAGCCGCGCCGGAAATTCGTTTCCCTAATGTATATGGTATTGATATGCCATCAGCGGCAGAGCTTATTGCGCACGGCCGTGAAGTTGAAGATATCAATGCAAGTATTGGTTCAGATGGTTTGATTTTCCAATCGTTACCTGATTTGATTGCTGCAGTTGCACAAGAGAATCCAGAGATAACTAAATTTGAAACCTCGGTATTTGATGGTCAATATATTACCGGTGGTATAGATCAAGCGTATTTAGATCGTATTGAAAAACTGCGTAATGATTCAGCAAAAAATACGCGTGAAAGTGCGATGTCTTCAGGCTTAGAGTTACACAATCAAGAAGAAAATGGTTCAGATTAGTTAACTCGTTAAATCTGCAAGCATAAAAAAAGGAGCTAAATTAGCTCCTTTTTTGCGAAGGAAAGGGAATTTAAATAATAAATCTACTACTTAGTATTACACCTGTTTTATGTAGATAGCATGCTTTTTTACATCGCTTATTCTATGTAAACATAGGAGCAACAATGCCATTTGTCCATAATATTGCTGTCACGGCTAAAATAATTACCAGTAAAATCAAACCACACGTTACGACTGAGCTTGCGTAAATAAAGCCACGCTCTTGCGGTATATGCATTAAAATAGGTACACCCGTATACAACAGGTAAACTGAATATGCTAATGCAATCATTCCTATACAAACAACAAACCACAGGACAGGCCAAAATGCGGCTAATGCAGACATGAATACGGGAGTTGATGTGTATGCTGCAAGCTCTAGCGTTTGGGTAAATGTTGGTTTTGACCCAAAAGTGACCGCCATCCAATGAGCTAAATAAGCAAGCGCAAACACACCAATGATTAATGCGATATACATAGCTCCTGCAATTAATATAGCACTATCATGCGTTAAAAATACCGGGTTACCCGCACCAATACTCCAACCTAAATAAACGGAAGAGTAATACCCCATAGCGGATGGGAATAGTGCAATTAGTAGTATATGCGATAAGCTATAAGTTAAGCTTTCATGGCGGTTATCAATAGTTTGCCACTCTTCGAGTGGGTGAGCATAAATGCCCCATAAATGGTTTAATATCATAATGTGTGCCCCATAAACTGAATTAGTTCACTGTTTTATTTTTATACAGCTTGTATTAAGTTATGGGTCAGTAACTGATACTTGTCAAGAAACGGTTAAATGGGTTTTAAGCAAAGTACGGTGTGGTACTCCTTATCAATAGGCATTAGCAAAGCGAGCCTCACGGTGATACATCTTTATATTTACGTTTCATCATAGGTTTTTCTAGCTGGCTTTTGCAGATATCTTTTAATGTTTCATTTTTAAACAGCAGCCCATTCGAACTTTTACCAAATAGCGCAAATGAAGAAACATCGAGCTTAGCGTCAATTTCATTTTCTTGTATTAATTCTGCTTTGTAGTAATTGTAAATCTGATAGTCGAGTTGGATAAAGTCAACACGCTTTTTAAAGAGCATTCTTACTTGATTATTTTGACGACTAGTTTCAAGGTATTTTGGGTTTGCTTTAGCCATTTTTTCATACTCACTACCCAGGCGATCAATTGCACCTTGCCATGACAGTAAAGAGTAGCGCTCTAAATCAGGGATGCTTTTTACCAAAAAATTGTTTTCAGAGAGGGAAAAAGCAAAATTTTCATAGGCATATATGTTACCTGTAAAAAAACCATTTAATGATTCACTGGCAATAACAATCGAATTGATATCTATTACCGCATCAACTTCATTCATTTTATATGCAGTAAGGCGTCTGGCATAGGGGAAGGAAATAAACTCAAGTTTATAATTGGTTGGCTTCAAGCAGTCTTTCACCATATCAATTAAAATACCTGATTGCCCGTCGTTATGGATCCACGGTGCTAGATCATCACCAATGGCTATTTTAAGTTTTTTGGTTTGAGCACAAGCAGGAAAAGCCAGTATCCATGTAAAAAAGAACAGTGATAACATATTTAAAGGAGGCGATTTTAGTGTGTTATTAGCGCTCAAGCTAGGTTTGTTATTCTGGTTAACACCATTTCTAATCAATTGAGATCCTATTAATAACGACGGCAACACTATTTTTAAGAATAACGTGTGATAGGAGGATTTCAAGGCAGGATCTGATTTTTGATAAGTTTATGTTGGTTTAAATTTATTGAACAGCTTTAGGGCCTGTTTATCTTTCGAGGTTGAATTTGCAGCAGTGTGTTTGGTTTTTAGGCAAGGCAGAGCCTATGATGTGTGGTTATTCCCAATAAATAGGCGATAACGAAGCATAAAAACCAAACATGCGCTGCCCGAAGGGTTCTGTCTAGGAGCGATTAACTCTTTGTTACTCGATTTTTACTTAGCCCACTCGATTACAAATCTCGCGCCGCGATTAAATCGCCCCTAAATTGAACGAATTTTAATCCACAAAGGTCAACAGGCCCTAATGATTTTAATATTAAAAAATAGGCTTTATCTTGATAAACTCAGATTTATTTCTATTTTTACTACCCGTATTTTATCGATACTATTGTTATGTGTATGGTATAATTTTGGCTCATTTAAAGTTTACGATAATGAATTTTTACCATGTCAAATCAAGAGTTGCTCGCCCCAATATTATCTTTTCTTCAATGTGAAACTCCGCAAGAGTGGATTATAGAAGCGACAAAAAAAGAAAATCTAACCGTTATTTTAATTGATCATTTAATTTGTGAATTAAAAGCCGCACAATCTGCAATGTTTTTAATTCGTAAATATGCAGTTGATAAAGAGGGCAGTGATGCGTTATTAGAATGGCTAAAACCATTTGAAACGCTTATTTATAAGCGCGAGGGTAACTGGCGCGATTTAGCTGTTAAAAATAAACTGACTAAATCAGTGATCCCCAAATCTGATTCACCTTACGGGCAAGATTTGATTGATAAAATGGTGATGTTGATTAAAGAAGAGTTGCACCACTTTTATCAAGTGTTAGAAATTATGGATGAGTACGGTATAGAATATCAAAGTATTACGCCATGTCGTTATGCAAAAGGCATGTTACGTCATGTTAAGACTTTTGAACCAGATGCTTTGGTGGATAAGCTAATAGTGGGTGCTTACATTGAAGCGCGATCATGTGAAC
Source organism: Pseudoalteromonas sp. NEC-BIFX-2020_015 (assembly GCF_012952265.1). Classification (NCBI taxonomy): domain Bacteria; kingdom Pseudomonadati; phylum Pseudomonadota; class Gammaproteobacteria; order Alteromonadales; family Pseudoalteromonadaceae; genus Pseudoalteromonas; species Pseudoalteromonas sp. NEC-BIFX-2020_015. The sequence continues at coordinate 150,365 of NZ_JABCJL010000006.1, read as the reverse complement.
GGTTTGCAAAGCTTGCTCCGCATGTTGATAAACGTTTAGGCGATTTTTATATCTCTTTATTACGCTCAGAAGCGCGTCATTACCAAGATTATTTAACGTTGGCGCAAGAAATTGCAGACTTTGATATTGCTGAGCGTGTAGCATTTTTTGGTGATAAAGAAGCTGAACTAATTGCCACGCCAGACATTGATTTTAAATTCCATAGCGGTGTGCCAACGCTAACTACACATTTATAAAGAGAGAATAATAGCCCTAACTAACTATTTAATTTTGTGCGAATGGCTCACTTTTCAACATTTGTTTTTTGGCTGTGACCACTAAATATGATCCTTGTGTGTACCAATCGCCTAACACTGTTCGTGTGAGAGTTTGATTATCCACTTTATAGTGGTGCACATTAGGACGATGAGTATGGCCGTGAATCATATGCTGTACTTGGTGTTTATCAAAAGTTTCTAGCACAGCTTTTTCAGTTACATCTAGAATTTCTAATGCTTTACCAGCTTGATTTTGTTTTGATTTTTCTCGAGCATTTTGTGCTACCTTTCGGCGGTACCACAGTGGCATAGCGAGCATTAAACGTGGCCACCACCAACCGCGACCTTTCTTACGAAACTTTTGATATTCGATATCTTGTGTGCACATTTCATCGCCATGCAAAATGACGGTGGGTGTACCATATAAATCAATAACAATTTGTTCAGGCAATAAAGTCATACCAGCTTGCTGGGCGTATTTTTCACGCATAATAAAATCACGGTTGCCATGTACAAAATACACGGGTGTCCCGTTGTCACTTACAACCTTTAAGCGTTTAGCCACTTCCGTAGAGAGCGCTGTAACGTAATCATCCCCAACCCATACTTCAAAAAAATCACCGAGGATATACAGAGCGTCAATGTCTTTATTAAGAATGTGAGAATCTAAAAATTGATAAAAAGCAGCGCTGATATCTGGGCGGTTTTCACTTAAATGAAGGTCGGCAATAAAATAAGTTTGGCGCATTGTGACTCGTAAACGTTAACGGAGAATAAAAAGCGGATGAAACATCCGCTTTAAATGAAAGGTAACTTAGCTAACAGTTACGCTTTTGATGATAACGTCATCAAGCGGAACATCTTGGTGGTGACCAGCACTTCCAGTCGCAACGTTTTTGATCTTTTCAACTATGTCCATGCCTTCAACAACTTCAGCAAACACACAGTAACCCCAGCCTTGTGATGTTTCACTGCTGAAATTTAAAAAATCGTTGTTATTGACGTTAATGAAAAACTGCGCAGTTGCTGAATGTGGATCAGGAGTACGTGCCATTGCAAGTGTACCAACCTTATTTGAAAGGCCGTTATTTGCTTCATTTTGAATCGGGTCATGCACTTCTTTTTGTGTCATGCCAGGCTCAAAGCCGCCGCCTTGTACCATAAAACCATCAATTACACGGTGAAAAATAGTACCGTCATAAAAACCAGCATTTGCATACTGTAAAAAATTTTTAACTGTGTTTGGCGCGTCATCTTTGTGCATGTTAATGGTGATATCACCAAAATTTGTGTGTAGAACAACCATGAGGTTTCCTATTAGCTGATTTATTTGGCACTATTTTATCTTAGTTAGCTAAGATAAACAAAGTGCTTATTCAATTGATAAAGCGCTAGAGCAGGGGCTTTTCAAGTGTTAACATAGTAATTCAAGTAAATAGTCAAGGACTCAAAATAAATGGTAAATATATACAACACACTGACACGTCAAAAAGAGCAATTTAAACCAATGGTCGACGGTAAAATCGACATGTATGTGTGTGGTATCACCATTTATGATTACTGCCATATTGGTCATGCACGTACATTCGTAAGTTTTGACGTGATCGTACGTTATCTTCGCCATATTGGTTATGATTTAAAGTATGTACGTAACATCACCGATGTTGATGATAAAATTATCAAGCGCGCCAATGAAAATGGCGAAGCGATTAATGATTTAACCGTACGTATGACTAAAGCAATGCATGAAGATTTTGATAGTTTAAACATGTTGCGCCCGGATGTTGAACCAACAGTAACAGGCCATATGGATGAAATCATCGAAATGGTTGAGCGCTTAGTACACAAAGGCCATGCTTATGTTGCAGCTGATGGCGATGTATTGTTTGATGTATCAACGTTTGAGCAGTACGGTGCATTGTCACAACAAGACCTAACAATGCTACAAGCGGGTTCACGTGTTGAAGTTGCGCAAGATAAAGACGATCCGCTTGACTTTGTATTATGGAAAAAAGCCAAAGCGGGTGAGCCATCATGGACATCACCTTGGGGTGAGGGTCGTCCTGGTTGGCATATTGAATGTTCTGCAATGAGTTCTAAGCATTTAGGTGAGCATTTTGATATTCATGGTGGTGGTTCTGATTTACAGTTTCCGCACCATGAAAATGAAATAGCACAATCATGCTGTGCAAATAACGGTAAATACGTAAATACCTGGATCCACACCGGAATGGTACAAGTTAATAAAGAGAAGATGTCTAAATCGCTCGATAACTTTTTTACGGTACGTGAAGTATTAAAACAGTATGATCCTGAATCAGTGCGTTACTTTTTAATATCGGGTCACTACCGTAGCCAGTTAAACTACTCGCAAGAAAATTTAGATCAAGCGCGCTCGTCACTAGAGCGCATTTATACAGCCTTACGTGGCGTTGAGCCTATCAATTGTGATTTAGCAGGAAATGAATACGTGGCTAAATTTAGAAAAGCAATGGATGATGACTTCAATACCCCAGAGGCATTGCCAGTATTGTTTGAGCTTGCTAAAGAGCTTAACCGCGTAAAAGATAGTGAGACTGCGCAAGCAGGGCAGTTAGCATTTGTGCTGCGCAGTTTAGGTGAAGTGTTGGGTGTTGCACAGCAAACACCAGAAGCATTTTTACAAGGCGCTCAAGCAGATGATGAAGTTGCACAAATTGAAGCGTTAATCGTAAAACGTAATGATGCACGTGCCAGTAAAGATTGGGCCGCAGCAGATGAAGCACGTGATGCGTTGAATGCACTTGGTGTAATACTTGAAGATTCAGCGGGTAAAACGACGTGGCGAAAAGCGTAATAAGCAATTAACCGTATATACCCAGGTTACCTCAAGATGCAGGATTCAGCGTTTCACAGGGGCTTAATATCAAGGCGTTACTTCGCAAAAATGGCGGTCCCTTTTAAGGAGTAACAACGCAGAGAGTAAGTGCCTGTGAAACGCCCAACGGGTTGGTTTAAAAGCGATTTATACTGTGTTATAGATTTTGATAAGGGAATAACCATTACCTGCAATCAATGCCTTGCCTAAATCGCTTTTAATTCCAACTAAAACTCACATCTTGAGGTGACTTGGGCATATAAAAAAGGGTTGCCAACTGGCAACCCTTTTTTATATGAAATAATTTTATGAGTTGTATCAACTGTGATATTTTTCGCACGCTTCAAGTGTATTTTCAATTAAGCTTGCAACCGTCATTGGGCCTACACCACCAGGGACTGGCGTGATGAAATGTGCTTTTTTCTCAGCGATATCATATTGAACATCACCCACTAATTTACCGGTATCTAAACGGTTGATACCTACATCAATTACAATAGCGCCTTCTTTAACCCAGTCTCCTGGAATAAACTCAGGTTTACCTACTGCGACAACCAACAAATCGGCGCGGCGTACATGAGTTTCTAAATCTTGCGTAAATTTATGACATACAGTAGTTGTACAACCAGCCAGCAATAACTCTAATGCCATAGGGCGACCAACAATATTTGAGGCGCCTACAACAACTGCATGCATTCCTTTGTATCTTACGCCCGTTGAATCAAGCAATGTAATAATCCCTTTTGGTGTACAAGGGCGAAGAGCTGGCATGCGTTGCGCTAAACGACCGATATTGTATGGATGAAAACCATCAACGTCTTTAAGCGGCGTAATATGCTCAAGGATCTTTTCAACATTAAGCCCTGCAGGCAAAGGCAACTGGACTAAAATCCCATCGACTTGGGCATCGTTGTTAAGCTCATCTATTAAATCTAATAATGCTTGTTCATTTGTGTCTGCCGGTAAATCAAATGATTTTGATACAAAACCAACCTCTTCACAGGCTTTACGCTTTGAGCCTACGTAAACTTGGCTCGCTGGGTCTTGTCCTACAAGTACAACAGCAAGGCCTGGTGCGCGTAAACCATTTGCAACACGTTCACTTACTCGTTGTGCTACTGCACTTCGTACTTGTTTAGCTATTGCCTTACCATCGATGATGTTTGCCGTCATGGGTGACCTTTAATTGGGGTTAGTTAACTTGAAACTGATACTTAGCAAGACTATAAACGTTTTTAATGGGGTAAACGCAGTTGGTAATAACCAATCTCATTATAGTCTTGTCTTTATTCTAGAAGCTATTTTCGCAGAAAAGCATTAAAGCGCCAAGTTGCTTTTCTTATATTCACCTTCGAATTATATAAAAGTGCTGAAATTTTAGCTTAGTTTTACAATATTTAGCCATTATGAACTAAAAGTGAGCGATTGATTTATTTTCTTAAAAAAAGGTTTGACCTAACCCGGTCAAATCACTATTATGCACCCCGTTGTCAACGAGGTCACTCGCTAACAATAATAGGCATCGGCGATTAGCGCAGTTTGGTAGCGCACTTGGTTTGGGTCCAAGGGGTCGCAGGTTCAAATCCTGCATCGCCGACCACTTTTTTAAAGTTAAAGTGTAGCAAGATTGATTTGAGTATATTCAATTCAGTCGCAGATTAAAATTCTGTATCGCGACCACCTCTTAATTAAAGTAGCTTATTGGTTCGCTATGAAGTTTTCGATGCGCCCATAGCTCAGCTGGATAGAGCAACGCCCTTCTAAGGCGTCGGTCGAAGGTTCGAATCCTTCTGGGTGCACCATTTGAAAACAAGTAAATGCCGTGGTGATTGTAGCTCAGTTGGTAGAGCCCCGGATTGTGATTCCGGTTGTCGTGGGTTCGAGCCCCATCAGTCACCCCAATTTACACAAAGAATATCGGCGATTAGCGCAGTTTGGTAGCGCACTTGGTTTGGGTCCAAGGGGTCGCAGGTTCAAATCCTGCATCGCCGACCATTTTCTTTAGGAAATGGTCTTAAATTCTCAGTTTAAGTGTTCACAGAAAAATAGAAGTTAATTCTTCATATGTCGGCGATTAGCGCAGTTTGGTAGCGCACTTGGTTTGGGTCCAAGGGGTCGCAGGTTCAAATCCTGCATCGCCGACCACTTTCTTTACCTCTAAAGTTAAGTGATATTAAATTTATAATTTCTTCAAAACACAAACACGAACAATAAAAATTCTTCATAATATATTTTATAAAACCATTTCATCATTTTTATTCAAAAAAGCGAATGCTCTTAAAAATTGCTATCTAAAACGCCTGTTTTTTATCCTATCACCTTCTATAATGCGCTATCTAACCAAATAATTGCCCCCTAGACTCGACTATCATAAATATTAGGTTATAATGCCGCGTCTATTGTTTAACATAGTGCCCGAAGGGCAGAGCAGCATTGGTATCTTATAGTGGAGATGGGGTTGATAAGTCATTAAATGACTTTGAACGTGCCAAAACGCATAGTGATCACCGTGTTTGTAAGGAAGGCGAACAGTCGCCAAAATTGAAGATTGAGGTATATCATGCAAGTTTCTGTTGAGACGACTCAAGGCCTTGAGCGCCGTCTGACCATCACCGTTCCTGCAGAGAACGTTGAGACCGAAGTAAAAAAACGCTTACAACAACTGTCTAAAACCCAGCGTATTGATGGTTTCCGTCCTGGTAAAGTACCAACGTCTGTAATCAACAAACGTTACGGTGGCGCAGTTCGTCAAGAAGTAGCTGGCGAAGTAATGCAACGTAATTTTTATGAAGCTATTATAGCTGAAAAAATTAACCCAGCTGGCGCACCAACATTTGCTCCTAAAGCACTTGAAGCGGGTAAAGATTTAGAGTTTTCAGCAACATTTGAAGTTTACCCTGAAGTAGAAGTTCAAGGTTTAGACAAAATTGCTGTTGAAAAACCTGCTGTAACGGTTACTGACGAAGATCTAGCTAACATGCTAGAAACTCTTCGTAAGCAACACGCAGGTTGGGCTGACGTAGATACAGCTGCTGGCGAGAACGATCGCGTAACAGTTGACTTCGTAGGTACTATCGACGGTGAAGTATTTGAAGGCGGAAAAGCTGAAGACTTCCCATTAGAACTTGGCCAAGGTCGTATGATCCCAGGTTTTGAAGATAATATCGTAGGTAAAAAAGCAGGCGAAGAAGTTGTTGCTGATGTAACATTCCCTGATGATTACCATGCTGAAAATCTTAAAGGCAAAGCAGCTCAATTCACTATCACAGTGAAGAAAGTTGAAGCGCAAGAGCTACCTGAATTAAGCGAAGAATTCGCAACTAAATTCGGTGTAACTGAAGGCGGCGTTGACGCACTTAAAGAAGAAGTGAAAAAGAACATGACACGTGAACTTGACCAAGCGGTTAAAGCTAACGTGAAAGACCAAGCAATCAAAGGTCTTTTAGCTAACAACGAAATCGATGTGCCTAAAGCGCTAGTAGATCAAGAAATTGATGCACTACGTCAACAAGCAGCACAACGTTTTGGTGGCGACGCTAAAAACATGCCTGAGCTTCCAGCTGAATTGTTCCACGAACAAGCTGTAACTCGCGTTAAAACTGGCCTATTATTAGGTGAAGTAATTAAAGCGAACGAGATCAAAGTTGATGATGCTAAAGTTGAAGCATTAATTGCAACAGTGGCTTCTGCATATGAAGATCCAACTGAAGTTGTAGAATATTACAAAGCAAATGATCAACTTATGCAGCAAATGCGTAATGTAGCAATGGAAGAGCAAGCTGTTGAAGCTATTTTAGCTAAAGCAAATGTAACTGACGTTGAAAAAGCATTTGATGACATCATGAATCCACAGCAAGGTGCATAATAAGTCATTGACTTAAGCCCTCGCTAACGATTAAATGGCTCGTGTTACACTGTATTATGCAGCGTGCCCGAGCCATTTTAGTTTGTGGCCTTCAATTTCGCCAAAAAATAACTATGCTTCCTTATAATAAGGATAAGTATAAGCGCATAAGGAATTAGATAAATATGAACACTGGTATTACAGATCCACTCAATGCATTAGTACCTATGGTTGTTGAACAAACAGCGAAAGGCGAGCGCTCGTATGATATTTATTCGAGACTATTAAAAGAGCGAATCATTTTTTTAACTGGCCCGGTTGAAGACAACATGGCTAACCTAATTTTAGCGCAAATGCTATTTTTAGAGTCAGAAAACCCAGAAAAAGATATCTTTTTATATATCAATTCACCAGGCGGTTCAGTCACTGCGGGCATGGCAATTTATGACACCATGAATTTTATTAAGCCAGATGTAAGTACAATTTGTGTTGGCCAAGCGGCTAGCATGGGTGCATTCTTATTAACAGCTGGTGCAAAAGGCAAACGCTATTGTTTACCTAATTCACGGGTAATGATCCACCAACCATTAGGCGGTTTCCAAGGTCAAGCATCTGACTTTGAAATACACGCCAAAGAAATCCTGTCTATTAAAGACAAATTAAACCGTTTAATGGCAGAGCATACTGGCCAACCATTAGATGTGATTTCAAAAGATACCGACCGTGATAACTTTATGAGTGCAGCCCAAGCTGTTGATTATGGTTTAGTTGACGCCGTATTTACTAATCGCGAGAGCAAGTAATTACACAAGCTAGTAGTTAATTGTTACTAGCTTTGTCCTTTACTATGTGAAAACCAATATAATTTGGTATAGTTGAGCGTATTGAAATAGCTGCTAAGTAGTTTGGCAGCCAACGTATAAGATGAGGTAGCTGAATGTCTGACACTCCTACAGACGGCGACAAAAGTAATAAATTGTTATACTGCTCTTTTTGTGGCAAAAGCCAACACGAAGTTCGTAAGCTAATTGCAGGTCCTTCAGTATACATTTGTGATGAATGTGTAGAGCTGTGTAACGATATCATCAGGGAAGAAATCAAAGACATTGCGCCTAAGCACAACACGTCTGATAAACTACCTGCACCAAAAGAAATTCGTAATCACTTAGATGATTATGTAATTGGTCAAGATCACGCTAAAAAAGTACTTTCTGTAGCGGTTTATAATCATTATAAACGCTTGCGTAATCAAAATGGTAAATCTGATATTGAGTTAGGCAAAAGTAATATTCTACTAATTGGCCCAACGGGTAGCGGTAAAACATTATTAGCCGAAACACTTGCACGCTTATTAGATGTGCCATTTACGATGGCAGATGCAACAACACTAACTGAAGCCGGTTATGTAGGTGAAGATGTTGAAAACATCATCCAAAAGCTATTACAAAAGTGCGATTACGATGTAGAAAAAGCCCAGCGCGGTATTGTTTACATTGATGAAATTGATAAGATTTCACGTAAATCGGATAATCCTTCGATTACACGCGATGTATCGGGTGAAGGCGTGCAACAAGCATTGCTTAAATTAATTGAAGGTACAGTTGCATCGGTTCCACCACAAGGCGGGCGCAAACACCCACAGCAAGAATTTTTACAGGTCGATACCTCTAAAATCTTATTTATCTGTGGTGGTGCATTCTCTGGCCTTGATAAAGTAATTGAGCAGCGAAGCCAGAAAAATACTGGTATCGGTTTTGGCGTACAAGTCAAAGAATCAGCGGCGAGTCGTTCTTTAAGTGAAACATTTAAAGATGTTGAACCTGAAGATTTAGTAAAGTATGGTTTAATTCCAGAGTTTATTGGCCGCTTACCAGTGGTTGCAACGTTAACTGAATTAGATGAGTCGGCTTTAGTACAAATTCTAAATGAGCCTAAAAACGCCTTAACTAAACAGTACGGCGCATTATTTGGTATGGAAGACGTTGAACTTGAGTTTCGTGATGATGCGCTTCGCGCTATTGCCCACAAAGCAATGGAGCGTAAAACGGGTGCACGTGGTCTTCGCTCAATTGTTGAGGCTGTATTACTTGATACCATGTACGAACTCCCATCAATGGAAGATGTTAGCAAAGTAGTGATTGATGAAACCGTTATTAAAGGTGAATCAGATCCTATTTTGATCTATCAAAGCGCGACTCAAGATAAAGTGGCCGCCGAGTAATATATACTCACTTTGATAAAAAAGGAGCCTTAGGCTCCTTTTTTTATAATTTATTTAATCCAATTACGTAAAATTGTTGAACTTTACTTAGGTTATCCCCATATACTTGAGTAATCTTTAAAATAAATGAAGAGCGAAGAGAAAAATAATGACGCTTGAGAGAACAGATCGAGTCGAAATCCCAGTGTTAGCACTGCGCGATGTCGTGGTATATCCGCACATGGTGATCCCGCTTTTTGTAGGCCGTGAAAAATCAATAAAATGCCTTGAAGCGGCAATGGATAAAGACAAACAAATTTTCCTTGTTGCGCAAAAAGACGCAACAGTCGATGAACCAGAACAAGATGATATTTATCGTGTTGGTACTATTGCCACCGTACTTCAATTACTAAAATTACCAGATGGTACAGTAAAGGTATTGGTAGAAGGTACGCAACGAGCAAAGCTTGAAAGCTTCATTGAAAATGAAGACTTCTTTGTTGCTAACGCGCAGTTTATTAGCTCTGAGGAAATCGATGAGCAAGAGCAAGATATTTTCATCAGCAGCGCAATAAGTCAGTTTGAAGGCTATGTAAAGCTCAATAAAAAAATCCCACCAGAGGTATTAACATCAGTCAGTGGGATTGATGAAGCGCCACGCCTTGCTGATACGATGGCAGCACACATGCCGCTTAAGGTGCCAGAAAAGCAAAAAGTACTTGAGATTGCCAGTGTAACGGAACGTCTTGAATATTTAATGGCGTTGATGGAAGGTGAAATCGATTTATTGCAAATTGAGAAGAAAATTCGTACCCGCGTTAAAAAGCAGATGGAAAAATCGCAGCGTGAGTACTACCTCAATGAGCAAATGAAAGCCATCCAAAAAGAATTGGGTGAACTTGATGATGTACCAGATGAATTCGAAGCGTTGAAAAAACGTATTGAAGAGTCGGGTATGAGCACTGATGCACAAGAAAAAGCAAATTCAGAGCTTGCCAAGCTAAAAATGATGTCACCAATGTCGGCAGAAGCGACAGTAGTGCGTTCATACATAGATACATTAATTAATGTACCGTGGAAAAAACGCTCAAAAGTGAAAAAAGATTTAGCCGGTGCGCAAAAAATCCTTGATAGCGATCACCACGGTCTTGATAAAGTAAAAGAGCGTATCATTGAATATCTTGCGGTTCAGCAACGTACTAATAAACTAAAAGGGCCAATTTTATGTTTAGTTGGGCCTCCAGGTGTTGGTAAAACGTCATTAGGCCAATCGATTGCACGCTCTACGGGTCGTAAGTACATACGTATGGCGCTGGGTGGCGTACGCGACGAAGCTGAAATTCGTGGTCATCGCCGTACTTATATTGGCTCAATGCCAGGTAAGCTAATCCAAAATATGAGTAAAGTGGGTGTTAAAAATCCATTATTCTTATTAGATGAAATTGACAAAATGTCTTCGGATATGCGTGGTGATCCAGCATCGGCTTTATTAGAAGTACTCGATCCTGAGCAAAATAGTCATTTTGCTGATCATTACTTAGAAGTTGATTACGATTTGTCGGATGTAATGTTTGTTGCAACATCTAACAGCTTTAACATTCCTGGTCCATTATTAGATCGGATGGAAGTTATTCGTTTGTCGGGTTACACCGAAGATGAAAAGCTAAATATTGCAAAAGAGCATTTAATTGTTAAGCAAGTTAAACGCAATGGCTTAAAAGACGACGAACTTGTTTTAGAAGACAGCGCTATAATTGGCATTATTCGCTATTATACCCGCGAAGCTGGCGTACGTAATTTAGAGCGCGAAATATCTAAGTTATGTCGCAAAGCCGTTAAGAATATCTTGCTTGAAAAAGGCACTAAAACCGTCACTATCAATGCACAGAACCTTGAAGATTTCTTAGGTGTGCAACGCTTTGATTACGGTAAAGCAGAAGACGGCGATCGTATTGGTCAAGTAACAGGCCTTGCTTGGACTGAAGTAGGTGGTGATTTACTGACGATCGAATGTGCTGCGATGCCTGGTAAAGGGAAGCTAAGTTACACCGGTTCACTTGGCGATGTCATGCAAGAGTCGATTCAAGCTGCTATGACTGTTGTGCGTAATCGAGCAGATGAATTTCGTATTAACAGTGATTTTTATGAAAAACGTGACATTCATGTACATGTGCCTGAGGGAGCAACACCAAAAGATGGACCAAGTGCAGGTGCTGCTATGGTAACTGGTTTGGTTTCAAGTCTTACGGGTAATCCTGTTCGTGCTGATGTTGCAATGACGGGTGAAATTACGTTGCGTGGTGAAGTATTACCAATAGGTGGCTTAAAAGAGAAGTTACTAGCGGCCCACCGAGGTGGTATTAAAACCGTTATTATTCCAAAAATTAACGAACGTGACTTAAAAGAGATCCCTGACAACGTATTGGCAGGCCTTGATATTCACCCTGTTACTTGGATTGATGAGGTTTTAAAACTTGCTTTAGTACACCCAGTTGAGAGTTTTTCAGTCGAAACACCAAAAAACCAGTAAAAAAGCGAAAAAAAGTGCTTGAAAGGGCTTTTCAAATCTAGATGGTATGATAAGTTAAGCACTGGTTTTCAAGCCTAGGCCTTATGTGGCCTAGGCTGAAGAAAAAATACAATCGTATGAGCATGAAAAAGTTTGCTCTAAAATTTTCAAAATAGTGATGTTAGTTTAAAAAACAATCGCTCTTGATAATAACAATGAAAGAGGATGATATTGTGAATAAATCTCAATTAATCGATCAAATCGCAGCTGACGCTGACATTTCTAAAGCGGCTGCGGGTCGTGCACTAGATTCATTCATCGAGTCTGTTTCAGGCGCTCTTAAAGATGGCGATTCAGTTGCTCTAGTTGGTTTCGGTACTTTCTCAGTACGCGATCGTGCCGCTCGTTCAGGCCGCAACCCACAAACTGGCGAAACAATTCAAATCGCTGCAGCGACTATTCCAGCTTTCAAAGCTGGTAAAGCGCTAAAAGATGCATGTAATAGCTAATCACTGTTTTAGTAGGTTAGTTTTGGCAGTGTAAGAAGTTAGTCGCTTTTTAGCACAATTAACTATCTTTATCGCCAACTGCTTCAAGAAAAAAAGCGTATCTGGTAAGATACGCTTTTTTTACATGAGCAAGGCGATTTCTGCCTCGAATAGAATAGAGATAAATAAATGCTTGAGAAAATAAGAGAGGGTTCGCAAGGACCAGTAGCAAAAGTTATTTTAGGCGCGGTAATTTTATCTTTTGCCTTAGCAGGGATCGGTGGTTACCTAGGTCAAACCGCAGAACAACCCGTTGCTGAAGTAAATGGAGTTAAAATCAGCCAAACCGAATTTAGCCGAGCACTACAAAATGAACGTTCACGCTTGGAACAACAATTTGGTGAATATTTCGCGCAAATTGCTGCAGATCCAAATTATATGGCGCAAATTCGCCAAGGTGTGGTTGATCGTTTAGTACAACAAGAATTACAAACGCAACTGGCTGCAGAGTTAGGCCTTCGTGTAAGTGATGATAGTGTTAAAAAATCAATTTTAGAACTGCCTTACTTTCAAATTGGTGGAAAATTTAATAACGATCGCTATTTACAAGTTATTCGTCAAATGAATTTTCAACCAGAAGCATTTCGTGAATACCTTCGTGAAGAAATGACTCGTAGCCAGCTTGTATCAGCTGTTGCAGGCAGCGATTTTGCTTTGAAAAACGAATTAACAAGCGCGATTGCACTACAACAACAAACTCGTAGTATTGATTACATTGTAGTTAGCAAAGAAAGCCTACAAGACAGTATCGTTGTTAATGAGCAAGAAATTGCAGATTACTACGATTTAAATACATCACAGTTTTTAGCTCCAGAACAGGTATCAGTAAGCTATATTGATTTAAATGCTGCGAACTTAAACCTTGAAACGAATGTGACTGAAGATGACGTTAAAGCGTATTATGAGCAAAGCAGTGCGCAATATATAGAACCGGAAAAACGCCGTGTATCACATATCTTAATTGATAGCAGTGAAAACGATGATGCAGCTAAAAGTAAAGCTGAAGATTTATTAGCGCAATTACAACAAGGCGCTGAGTTTGCTAAATTAGCTGAATCATCATCTGATGATATTGTTAGTGCTGAAATGGGCGGTGATTTAGATTGGATCGAACGCGATATGATGGATCCTGCATTTGAAGACGCTGCGTTTGCACTTGCTGCAAAAGGTGACTTTTCAGAGGTTGTACAATCGGAGTTCGGTTACCATATAATTCAGTTAACAGATATCCAAAGCCAACAAGTAAAAGCGTATGATGCGGTTAAAGCTGATTTACGTGCGGAACTAGAGCGTACTGAAAAAGTAAATGCGTTTTATGAAAAGCAAACAGAAATGGCTGGAATTGCATTTGAGATTTCAGATACTTTAGTTGATGCAGCTGAAGTTGCCGGTGTTGAAGTACAAACAACGGCGCTAGTTGAACGCAACGCATTACCAGCACCACTTAACACACCCGCAGTGATGAGAGCATTATTCTCGCCAGACGTGCTTGAAGATAAAATGAATTCAGAAGTACTTGAAATCGGTGATGAGCACGTTATTGTGGTTCGAGTTAGCGAATATGTGCCTGCAATGACAAAACCACTTGTAGATGTGTCTGAACAGATAAAAGCGCGTTTAGTGAGCCAAAAAGCATCAGAACTTGCTAAAGAGAAAGCAACTACCTTATACGCAGAAATTAAAGCAGGTAAGAGCTTAACAAACGTAGCAACTGAGCAAAGCTTAGAACTACGCCAAGAGGCTACACTGACACGTCAAGCATATACGGTTTCTCCAGCAATCGTTCAACACGCCTTTAAAATGGCTCATCCTAGTACTGCTCCAGTAGTTGAAAAGGTTGAGTTAAATAACGGCGATGCAGCAATTGTTGCTCTTAAAACAGTGACAGATGCAGCTATTGAGGGCGAAATCGAAGCGCAGCTTAAGCAAAATATTACAATGGCCCAAGTTAACAAAAACTACATGGTATTCATTGAAGCTTTAAAAGCAAACGCTGAGTTAAACTTGCCGGTAGCACCACAAGCCGCAGAATAAGTTTTATTCTAATAAATAAAAAGGCGCCAATGGCGCCTTTTTTGTTTTTCACTGACAGTATGCTAGGGCGTGTTGACCTTTCGTGATTGATTTTGCAGCAGTCTATTTGGTATTTAGGCAAGGCAGCGTCTATGGTGTGTGGTGTTCCCCATAAATAGGCGATAACGCAGTATAAATGCCAAACATGCGCTGCCAAAGGGTTCTTCCTAGAGGCGTGAGCAGGACGCGGAAGCTTTGCTCAATTTCCACTTAGCTCACTCGATTTCAAACCTCGCGCCGCGATTAAATCGCCCCTAGATTAAATCTCTTCGGGTTTATTCCCCGTCGCTTGCGGCGTAAAGGTTTTTTACCTTAGACTAATTAAGATACCCCTCTTCGCGAAGCGAATTTGAGCCTAAGCGAAAAGCCTTGGCGCGGGGTAGTTCATTAAATTTCAACCCATAAAGGTCAGCACGCCCTAGTTTCCAACCGAGTATTTGCTGCGACGTTACAGAGTGATTTTATTTGTTAAATTGTTCAAATACTTATGCAAATTGGTATCAACTACTTAAATTTAGCAAACTTGTTTAGGTTACTTTTTAATGTACTTTGTTATAAGCTCAGTGCTTAAACGCAAATTTTATCAAAGGATCGTTATGAAATTCGAGCAGCTATTAAATAATTTTGATATGGGTATCTGTATTGAACAGTTACAAAAAGAATCACTGTTAGATCTTGCATTACTATTTGTCGCTGTTGATGGTTCGATTGCAGAGGAAGAATTAGCTGTTGTTGAAACATGGGCGCATAAGATTGAGTGGAATTCAGCGATTAACCTTGATAACTACATTATTGATATGACAAGTAAATGTGTTTTGGCTGTACAAAGTGATGACATTGAGTCATTTATTCAGCATCGAATGACGCATATTGTAGATCAATCAATGAGGGTGTTTGTATTAGAATTACTTAAACAAGTTATTGAAGCTGACGGCATTACTGATGAAAATGAAATTAAAGCGTTAAAAATTGTTGAATCATTAATTCAACCTGCTTAATGGGTATATTTTATGCGCGGGTCGCCTCGCGCATATATTGAGGGTCAGCAGTTAAATAATTTTTGTGTTACGCGCGACTTAGGTGCTTGGAAAACATCTTCAGTTCTTCCATATTCAACAATCTCACCATGCTCAAGTACGACTAATTGATCGCTAATGTGGCGCACTAGACTTAAATGATGTGTTATTAAAATATAGCTTAAGCCAGTTTCTTGTTGTAATTTAAGTAGTAAATTTACGGTTTGAGCTCGTACAGAAGGGTCTAAAGATGATAACGCTTCATCAAGCACCACAACCTTTGGATCAAGAATCAACGCCCTTGCTAATGCAACACGCTGTAATTGACCGCCACTGAACATATGAGGGTAATAATGTTGGTGATCGTTTAATAAGCCAACCTTAGCCAGAGTGACCTTAATTTTTTCAACCCGCGTCTCTTTATCTAATGATGTGTTGTATTGTAAGCAATCATCAAGCATGTCACCAATGGTTAAACCAGGATTAAGAGAAGCTTCTGAATCTTGAAATATCATACGAATATGGCGACATTGTGTATCTCTTACGCCATTGTCTTCGATAATATTACCGTCTAAATATATTTGCCCGCTATCGGCGGTGCCTGCGCCTGCTAAAAGTTTTGCTAAAGTACTTTTCCCAGAGCCTGTTTCGCCAATGATTGCCAGAGTTTCCCCCTTTTCTAAGCAAAACGAAATATTTTTTAGGACACTAAATTGTTTACGTGAAAATAAGCTTGCACGTAAATTAAAGCTTTTAGATAAGGCTTGCACCTTTAATAGTGGCTGCATTATTTCATAGCCTTAATTAATGGAAAATGACACGCATAGCTATGACCATGCTGTTTTGTTGATGGGGGAGTCACTACACAGGCTTTTTGTGCTTGTGGACAACGAGGACCAAGGCGGCAACCAATTGGTAAATGCTGCAAAGTAGGTATTGTGCCTTTGAGTGCGTAAAACGGTTCTTTATGAGCAAGGCCATGCTCATAATCAGGTAAGCTTTTTAACAATGCTTGTGTATAAGGGTGGCGAGGATGGGAGAATATACGTTGTGTAGGGCCAGCTTCAACCATCTGTCCACAATATAGAACGTGTATTCCGTGAGACCAGTCTACAATTTCCTCTAGCTCATGGGAAATCATTAAAATCGACATGTTCTTAAGTTGGTTTAAACTTTTTAATAATCGAAAAACCTGTGCCCGAGTCGTACTCTCAAGTGCCGTTGTTGGTTCATCCGCAATGAGTAATTTTGGCGTTCGTGCAATAGCCATCGCAATCATTACTTTTTGACAGACACCTTCAGAAAGTTCATGCGGGTAGCTGGTAAGTACTTTTTCATGATCTTTTATACCGACCTTATGGATTAATGCTTTGACTCTATCTTTACGTTCTCGATTTCGCTTTAAGAAAAAGCCTGAACTGTGCACTGCCGGTAAGGTTTCAGCTATTTGGTCAAATATTTTTGCCGTTGGATCAAGGCAACGACTTGGATCTTGGTAGATCATAGCAATGTCTTGGCCAACAATTTTTCTACGTTGTTGGCTTGATAAGCGCATTAAATCAACACCGCGCCAGTGCATTCGGTCAGCGGTGATATGCCAGCGTTCATTTAAAACTCCAACAATAGCTTTTGCTATTAAGCTTTTTCCGGATCCAGACTCACCAACTAATGCATGCACTTCACCTTCTTTGAGGCTCAGGCTCACTCTGTCGACGGCACGTATTACGGTATCAGATGTACGCAGCTCTATGGTTAGATTTCTAATGTCGAGTAATTGCATTTAGTCTGCCTTTCGTGCTTTTAGTACTTGTCGCAGCCCATCACCAACTAAGTTAGTAGATAGGACCGCTAAAAAGAGTAATACACCCGGTAAGCCCACAGTCCATGGCGCTAGGTAAATTAAACCTAAGTTTTCTGCTAAGATAGCGCCCCACTCAGTGGTGGGGGGTTGAGCACCTAGCTTTAAAAATCCTAATGCGGCAATATCTAAAATAGCGGTTGATAAAGCCATAGTAAAAATAACCACAATGTGTTCATAAATATTTGGAAAAATCCCACGCGAGAGAATATGCCAATTAGAGGCGCCATCAAGTTTAAATGCAGTGATGTAATCTTTATTTAGCTCAGTCACTATAAGATTGCGCACAGAATGAATAAACTGTGGTAGCAGCGCGAGAATAATCGCCCACACTGTGTTCATTAACCCAGGGCCTAAAATTGCGATAATGATAATAGCTAATAACAGAGATGGGATTGATAATGTAATATCAAGAAGGTGATTTAAAAAGCTAGAGCGAATGCCACGGCTTATCCCTGCAAACGTGCCAACTACCACACCAATGACCGTTGTTAGTAATGCTGCGACAATTGAGAGTCCAAATGTATAGGTTGCGCCATTCATTAACCTTGATAACACATCTCGGCCTAGGTCATCTGTACCAAGTATAAAACGCACATCGCCCATTTCATGCCATGAAGGAGGGATCAGCAGTGCTTCACTGTGCTGCTGATTCACGCCATAGGGGGCAATCAATGGAGCGGCAGCAGCGAGAACTGCAAAAGCACTAAAAAGCCATAACCCAACAACTGCCGGGTGATTGGATTTGAATTTGCGCCAAAACCGCGCTAATGGCGACTTATTCGACTCTTCTGAAAATAAATTAAACTTTGCCATGCGCTTGGTTCCGTGACAGCGGGTCGAATAAGGTATAGGTGAGTTCGGCAACAATGGTTGCAAGGATCACAAACATTGATACGGCCAATAAGCCACCCTGTATAGCAGGGTAGTCTCGTTGGTAAATGCTATCTATTAGCCAGCGACCAACGCCTGGCCACGAGAATATAACTTCAGTGATCATCGCCAGGGTGATCAAGGTACTAAACTGTAAACCAATTTGTTTTATTACAGGCAGCAGTGCATTACGCAGTGCATGGTGCATTATGAGTTGGGCACGGTTTAGGCCTTTGGCTCGTGCGGTTTTAATATAACTCTGTTCGAGTACATTGAGCATTGAGTCTCGGGTGAAACGAACTAACACGGTAGTTGGGTACATGGCTAATACAATTGTGGGCAGTGTTAAATGATGCAATGCATCTAGCATAGCCATGCCTGAATATGGAAAGTCAGCCAGCGCTATATCAAGTAAAATAAAGCCGGTTTGCGAGGGGATTTCATAGAGCAGCCCCATTCTTCCAGACATCGGAAACCACCCTAGTTGCAGTGAGAACACCATAATAAGGAGTAAGGCTAGCCAAAAAACAGGCATTGAATAACCAATAAGAGTCGTTGAATTTATCAGTTTATCAGGCCAGCTTTTTTGGTATGCCGCAGCAATAATCCCTGCAGGTACGCCAAAGGTGACAGAAATAACTAAGGCGTAAATACTTAACTCTAATGTGGCTGGAAATAAATCGATAATATGACTAAAAACACTGTCTCCAGAGGCAAATGAAAGCCCCCAGTCACCTTGCAAAATACGTCCTAAAAAAGCAAAATATTGCATTAAATAATTGTCGTTAAATTGATACTTATCTTGTAGTTCGCTCGTTTGTGAAAAGCTTGTATTAGTAATGCCACTTAAATTACTTAAAGGGTCACCTGGAAATAAATAGCTCAAGGAGAAGGTAAACACACTGAGCGTTACCATCATAAAAAGTAATAAACCTAAGCGGCGCATTATATAATCAAGTATCATTATTTTTTCCTCGCATTTGCTAAGGAAATAGCCCCAAACGGACCAAGTTGAACCCCTTCAACGTCAGCACTGCGTGCTTGGAAGCGCATACCATGTGCCAGTGGGAGCAATGGTAACTCTTGGACAATCATAGTTTGAGCTTGTTGATAATATGTTTTGCGCATTGCTAAATCAGTTGTGTCGAGGGCTTGAGTGAGTAATAAGTCAAACTCAGGGTTGCACCAATTTGCTGGATTTTTACCACTAAAGGTTGCTGTGCAACTGAGCAATGGACTAAAAAAGTTATCGGGGTCTGGGGTGTCAGCTGCCCAACCAAGTAAGACGCTGTCGTGGCGGTGTTCACCAATACGTTGAATAAATGTGTTCCATTCGTACTCTATAATGCTCACGTTTATACCAATTTGTCGTAAATCACTTTGCATAAGCTCAGCCATTTTTCGTGCATTGGGATTATAAATACGGCTCACAGGCATTGCCCAAATAGTCATATCAAAGCCGTTGGGTAATCCTGCATCGGCCAATAGTTTTTTTGCCAAATCAGGGTCAAATCCCGGTAATTTAGTTTGTGCTTGAAATGCCCATGATGTTGGCGGCAGAATAGACTTTGCACGAATGCCATTACTGTAATACACAGCTTGCATAATTTTTTCAATATCAATGGCATGAGCAAGGGCTTTACGTACTCTTAAGTCATCAAATGGTGGACGCTGCGTATTAAACGCCCAGTACCCGATATTAAGGTTAGTCTCTTTTTGTACGACAATGTCATCACGTTGAGCAAGAATACTCAGTTGTGTACTGCTTGGGTGGGCGGTGATATCACATTCTTTAGTGAGCATTTTTGCAATGCGGGTTGTGCCATTAGGTGTAATGTCATAAACCAATTGCTCTAGAACAACTTTGTGCTTCCAATAGTCAGGGTTACGATAGTAACGAACCAAATGATCACGTCTGTATTCTTTATAAATATAAGGGCCAGTGCCAACCGGATATTGATCAAATAAGTTGGTTTGCTCGCGTTCTTTTAACTGCAGGGCATATTCACGAGACAGCAAAACAGCAAAGTCTGTTGCCATATTGGCTAAAAAGCTACTCTCTGCATTAAATAATTCAAACCGGACTTGGTGATCAGATACACGGACAATTTGCCGAATTAGCTGATCTATCCCCACGCTTTGAAAATAAGGGTAATTGGCATCGCCAACAAAATGATATGGATTATAGACATCAAATAAACGGCTAAAGGTGAATATCACATCGTCAGCGTTAAAATCTCTGCTGGGGGTAAAGTAAGACGTAGTATGAAATTTTACATCTTTACGCAAGGTAAAAGTGACCGACTTTCCATCTGGACTTATTTTCCAATCAGTTGCCAGCTCACTTTTAAACTCTGCCGTAATAGGGTCAATACTGATCAAACGGTCATATAACTGATTTGCAATGATATCAATGGTTGAGCCTGTGGTTGTAACCTGAGGATTAAACGATACGGGGTTTGCCTCAGCGCAATAGACTAAGCCTTGATTTTTTTCTTCGAGTGTTTTTTCTTTGGTATCTAGGCAGCCTGTAAGGCATAGCGTAATAATACCAAGTAACAATTTATACACTTGCTTAGCCCCTGACTATGACTGTTGATCTAGTAAATTATATTTTTTTAAATAACCTCGTAATTGATGATACGTTAAACCGAGTATTTCTGCAGTTTTCTTTTGATTAAACTGGCTGTGCTCAAGCGCTTTATTGATTAAATCGATTTCGAATTCATTGGAAAGATCTTTTAAACTACACGGAAATTGAATGGGGGCAGCGCTATGTGTGATCACACTCTCATTTGGCGCAGTTAAAACAGGCGCGGCTTCGAGTGTTTTTACAGGTGCTTTAATACGATGTTTTGGTCTGAACTTGCTTTCAAAAGGGTCTAAAATAATCTGGTGAATGGGGATATGTTCATTGCCGTGGCGATACAGACTTCGCTCCACTACATTTTTAAGCTCACGAATATTACCGGGCCACTCATATGACTGTAAAACATCAACAGCACTGCGAGTAAAACCACTGAATAATTGCCATTCAAGATCACGCGCCATGTTGATTGCAAACTGCTCAGCTAACAGCATAATATCTTCTTGGCGTTCTCGCAGCGGTGGCAGTGTAATAACATCAAATGCTAGGCGATCAAGTAAATCGCTTCTAAATTCGCCTTGTTCAGCTAGGTAAGGTAAATCTTCATTGGTAGCGCATACTAACCGGGTGTCGACTTTTATGGTTTGTTTACCACCGACTCGCTCAAACTCACCATATTCAATGACACGCAGCAGCTTTTCCTGAACCATCGCAGAAGTGTTTGCGAGTTCGTCTAAAAAAAGTGTACCCGCGTTTGCGCGTTCAAATCGTCCTTCATGGCGTTTGCTCGCCCCTGTAAATGCACCTGTTTCATGACCAAACAGCTCACTTTCAAGTAGGTTTTCGTTCAATGCAGCGCAGTTAAGTTTAATATAGCTTTGCTCCCAACGTTTTGACAAGAAGTGCAAGCGGGCTGCTATTAGTTCTTTACCTGTGCCTCGCTCACCAATAATAAGGACCGGCTTATCTAAACTTGCTAGCTGCGAAACCTGATCAAGCACAGCTAAAAAGCTGTCTGATTGACCGAGTAAATTGTCTTGTTGGCGAAATTGGCTCATATTCCCTAACTCTTAGTCATTTTTACTAACTGTTAGTGTATTTCATAATTGCAGAGAACTAAAGGAATTTGTATTTTTAGTTTAACTTTTTGAAAGTATTAATGTATTTTATATTTTATAAAGTTGGCAAGCATATTGTAACAGTAGCAGTAGACCAATTAAGTTAAACATCACAGAGGTAAATATTATGGGAATTTTTTCGCGTTTTGCAGATATCGTTAATTCTAATATCAATGCCATTTTAGATAAAGCAGAAGATCCTGAAAAAATGGTACGTCTTATCATTCAAGAAATGGAAGACACGTTAGTTGAAGTTCGTTCAACCTCAGCTAAAACGTTAGCAGAGAAAAAAGAATTAGTGCGTCGTGTAGATACATTAAAAGCGCAAGTAGCTCAGTGGCAAGATAAAGCTGAACTCGCATTGAGTAAAGATCGTGATGATTTAGCTCGTGCAGCATTACTTGAGAAGCAAAAATCTGCTGAAGCGGTAGCAGCCGTTGAAAGTGAATTAAGTCATGTTGAAACACACATTGACAAATTACAGCAAGAAGTGAGTACGTTACAAGATAAGCTTGCAGATGCAAAAGCGCGTCAAAAAGCGATTATCTTACGTCAACGCTCTGCAGAGTCACGCCTTGAAGTGAAAAAAGCATTGGATAGCTCTAAAGTTGAAGATGCCCTTAATCGCTTTGAACGTTACGAAACGAAGATTGATGGTCTAGAATCACAAGTAGAATCGTACGATTTAGGTAAAAAGTCATTGGCTGATGAGATTGCAGACTTGCAACAAAATGAGCAAATTGATGACGAGTTAGCAGCACTCAAAAAGAAGTTAGCTGATAAATAAAAATATATGGGGCCCGTGTGCCCCTGCTTAAACTATCAAATACGGATTGTCAGGAGAGGGTTATGTTTGATTCAGAGGTAATAATTGTACCATTTGTTATGTTTACGATTTTTGTCGCGCCACTGTGGTTGATTTTACATTATCGTAGTAAAAAACAAGTAAGCCAAGGCTTGAGCGAACACGAACATCGCCAGCTGCTGGAACTTGCACAAAAAGCTGAAAAAATGGCCGACAGAGTTGAAACATTAGAAGCATTGCTTGATCAAGAGGCACCACAGTGGAGGCGTAAAGTATGAGTACCAAACGCGAATTATTAAGAGACCCACAACGTGGAAAAATAGCGGGTGTATGTGCAGGGCTAAGTGATTACTTCAATATGGAGTTATGGTTAGTTCGCATTATATTTGTCAGTGCAGTCTTATTGACTGGCGGTCCATTATTTGTAGTGGCGTATATTGCAGCCTGGTTTATTTTAGACAAAAAAGACTCGTCGACACAGTTTAAAGACCATTCAAGTAAGCATGACGATCCGTTAGAAGTAAAATTTAAAGTATGGCAAAAAGGTGAGCCGCCTCGTCGCGCTTTACAAGATTTGAAAGATCGTTTAAATCGTGTTGATATACGTTTACAAGATATGGAACGCTACGTTACTTCAACCGAGTTTACGGTTAGCCGTGAAATTAATAAGCTTTAAAGGATTCAATAGCACTTTAGCTGCCTAATACTTATGCCGCTGAGGTGCTCAATCATTATGATTAACACTTCATTTGCAAAAAGCACATTAAAAAAAATAAAGGGCGGAGCGCAAAAAGCCGTACATCGCAGTTTAGATCAGCATGTAAAATTAGCGGTTACAGGCTTAAGTGGCAGTGGTAAAACTGCGTTCATTACAGCTTTAGTGAAACATTTGACTAGCCAGGCGAATGAAAAAAACTTACCGTTTTTTGATGTTATGCAACAGCAGCGTCATATCGCTACAAGAATAGTTCCACAAGAAGCCCTGACAATTCCTACTTTTGATTATCCTAAAGCTTTGAGTGCATTACTGCCTACAGAAGGGCAACCAAGGTGGCCGTCATCTACTGAGCGTATTAATACCCTGCGCCTTGCAATCAAGTATCGTAGCGATAGCGGTTTACGAGGGCACTTTTCACCGCAGTCAACTTTGTATCTAGATATCATTGATTACCCCGGTGAGTGGTTGCTGGATTTACCTATGCTACAGCAAAGTTATCGGCAATGGAGTGAGCAACAATACGCGTTATTGCAACAGCCTCCACGAGTGGAAAAGTCACAGGCATTTTTAACTGCACTTGCAGCCCTTGATTTACATGCGCCAGTAGATGAGAGCGCGTTAAGTGACATTGCCACACAATATCAAGCTTTGCTTGTTGGCCTTAAAAAAGACACTAAACTTGCCATGTTGCAACCTGGGCGGATGTTAATGCCTGGAGAACTTCAAGGCGCACCACTGTTACTGTTTTTTCCAGTTGCAGGCTATACAGAGGACGCGATTGCGGGTTCTAATTTAGCGCATTTACAAAAACGCTTTGATGCGTATGTAAAAGAAGTGGTAAAGCCTTTTTATAGCCAACATTTTCGACATTTTGATAGGCAGATTGTATTAGTAGATGTACTGAGCGCGCTGAATGAAGGACCTGAAACACTGCAAGAGCAGGGCGATGTAATAAAGCAATTACTCGCACATTTTAATTATGGTGAAACAGGCTTTTTAAAACGTTTATTTAAACCGAATATAGATAAGTTACTTTTTGCGGCCAATAAATCAGACCATATAAGTGGTGTTCATCATAAAGATTTGGCCCTACTGCTGGATTCATTAGTTCATGAGCAAAGTAACCACTTAAAGTTTGATGGTGTAAAAATTGAAACAATGGCAATGTCATCAATCACTGCCACCATGCCAAAACAAGTGACGGAACAAGGCAAAACACTTAATTGTATTTATGGCTTGCCGTTATTAGAGTCGCAATGGTTAACTTATTTACCGCCACAACCACCAATGCGAATGCTTAATAAAGATGAATGGCCAAGCCATGGTTTTGAGTTTTTATCATTCTCGCCGATGCCAAGCCCTGACAAGCAGCTAAAACATATACGTTTAGATCATGTCATGCAGTACCTTTTAGGAGATAAACTAACATGAGCGAGACAGCTTCACGTTTTCAAGCTGGCCGACGTATTGATACTGCGCCAGAGCCATTAGAAAAAGAGCCCGAATTAACCACTGCAAAAGTGATTGATCAAGGTGAGTATGAGCACAGTGTTGATGATCTACCTGAAGCTGATATTGATTTAGCCCCAGTGTATAAAAAGTCAAAATGGCAAACCCTCAAAGGGGTATTTGCTGTGAGCTTTATTGGCTTGGTGCTCCTTGAGTTTATATTTTCAATGGTTATTACCTTCCAGCAATCAATCATCTTTGGTTGCGTATATTTAATAGCTGTGCTCAGCGGTGTATTGTTATTAGGGCGTTTACTGTGGCGTGAGTATAGAATGTTACGTAGCTTAAAACGCAATCAATTACATCGCCATGAAGCAGACCGTTTACTCAATAGTGAGCAAGTAGGCGGGGCATTGCCTTGGCTTGAAAAGCTTAATAAGCATCAGCAGTTAACAGGATTTGATGAATTTAAAGCAAGTATTGATAGTCATCATAGTGATAAAGAAATTATGACTTTGTACGCAGATAGTTTACTAGTGAAGCAAGATACGCAAGCTAAAAAGCTCATTAACCGCTTTGCTACTGAGTCGGGTTTGTTAGTGGCATTGAGCCCTCTGGCGTTGGTGGATATGATGGCAGTGTTGTGGCGTGGCACTAAATTGATTGAGCAAATAGGCAAAATCTACGGTATCGGTTTTGGTTACGCCAGTCGTATTAAACTTTATCGTATGTTGATCAAACAAGTGATGTTTGTTGGTAGTGCAGAGTTAGTATCTGATTTAGCTGCAACGGCGCTGAGTGCTGAGCTTTTAGGCAAATTATCAGGGCGTGCAGCACAGGGCTTAAGTGCTGGGATATTTACCGCACGGATCGGTTATAAAGCTATGGAGCTAAGTCGTCCGTTACCGCGACTTGAGCATAAGCGCAGTTTGCTTAAAGGAACAGCGCAATTAATTGCCAGTAAAATCATGGGCCGAAAGCCGTCTGTATCAAAAGATGAGTAACAAAAAAGGGGGACTGACAACATATATGTACAGTCTCCCTAAGATCCTGTACATACTCTAGCCATCTGAGCATCCGGCATGCTTGTGCTTTAGAGCGCGATACGTTTAATTATGACCTATTGATAATAATTAAAATGAGCAATAACAATGAATACACTCCACATCGACAGCCAGTGCATCCATGGTCCTGAAAAAGCCAACGATCCTCATGGTGCACTCACATCACCTTTATATCAAACTTCAACGTTTCATTTTAGCAGCGCCGCACAAGGAGCTGCACGCTTTGCAGGTGAAGAGCCGGGGTATATTTATACTCGATTAGGCAACCCAACAACAACCGAACTGGAACAAAAAGTGGCGCAGTTAGAAAGCTGCGAAGCGGCAGCTGCAACAGCGACCGGTATGGGGGCTGTCTCGGCGTCGGTATTAAGCTTCTTATCGCAAGGTGATCATTTAGTGGCATCAAGTGCCTTATATGGCTGTACGTTTGCCTTTTTTGCTCACATGTTGCCGCGCTGGGGAATTGACGTCACATTTGTAGATATGACTGATGAGCAGGCATTGCGTGATGCTATAAAACCTAATTCAAAAATGATTTTTGCTGAAACACCTGTAAACCCAACAATGGCAATAATTGATTTAGCACTAATAGGGCAAGTTGCAAAACGACATAGTTTAATCAGTGTGATCGATAACACCTTTCTCACACCGTTACTGCAAAAGCCCATTGATTATGGCATAGATTTAATTGTTCACAGCGCGACTAAATACTTAAATGGTCATGGTGATGTTGTGGCAGGGCTTGTGTGTGGTAGTCAAGAGCACATTACATTAATTAAGATGACGGTGCTCAAAGATATTGGGGCGACCATCAGCCCCCATGACGCTTGGTTGATTAATCGTGGCTTAAAAACGTTGGCGATCAGAATACAGCGCCATTGTGAAAGTGCGCAAATAATTGCCGAGTTCTTAGAGCAACACCCACAAGTGAATACGGTTTATTACCCGGGTCTAGAGTCACACCCTGGGTTTAAGTTTATTGGTAATCAAATGAAGGCGGCTGGTGGTGTTATTGCATTTGAGCTTAAAGGCAGCCTTAAAGATGGCGAGCAGTTTATTAATAGCACTGAGCTTTGCACGCTAGCAGTAAGCTTAGGGGATGCGGAAACACTTATTCAACATCCTGCATCGATGACGCACTCACCTTATACTCTAGAAGAGCGTGCAGCGGCTGGTATTAGTGATGGATTAATTAGACTTTCAGTTGGCTTAGAGGATGTTAACGATATTATAAGTGATCTTAACCGCGCCTTTACTTGTATAACTTGATTTGTAATTAAATGTTTACGGTAATTATCGCTTTTAGCCTTTAATCTACTTGGTGTGTAAACTTAACTGTTTTTTAGTGTATGTAAATGTATACAAAAGGCGTGTTAATGGCCTGCGCAGATATTGGCTCTGCTATTAAACTTTGGCTTACATTTGCTTAGTATCACTGCAACAGGTTCGGTTTAACACCAAGAAGGTTATAATGGCTAAAGCAAGTAAATACACCTCCAGAACACCAGATGAAAATGGTGTGATACATTGGAGCGATGAAGAAAATAAAATATGGTCAGAACTGGTCGCGCGTCAGCTTAAATGCATTGAAGGCAAAGCCTGTAATGAATACATGGAAGGCCTAAAAAAAATAAACTTGCCCCATGATCGTATTCCACAATTAAGTGAACTCAACGAAGTGCTGCTAGCCACAACAGGTTGGCAAGTAGCGCCAGTACCTGCGTTAATTGACTTCGACGAGTTTTTTCGTTTATTAGCGAACAAGCAATTTCCAGTTGCGACATTTATCCGTAGTCGCGAAGAGTTTGATTATTTACAAGAACCTGATATTTTTCATGAAATATTTGGTCATTGCGCTATGCTGACAAACCCAGATTTTGCTGAATTTACGCATAAATATGGACAGCTAGGTTATGCAGCGCAAAAGAAAGACCGTGTTTATTTAGCACGTATGTACTGGTTTACCGTTGAGTTTGGACTTATGCAAACAGACGATGGACTGCGCATTTATGGCGGTGGTATTTTATCAAGCCCTGGCGAAACACAGTATGTGTATTCAGATACGCCTGAAATCAACGCAATGAATGTACTTGACGTATTACGTACGCCGTACCGAATTGATATTATGCAGCCTTTGTACTACACCATTAATTCTATCCATGATTTGTTTGATATTTCACAATTGGATATTATGGCATTAGTAGAGCAAGCAAAAGAATTAGGGTTACACGACCCAAAATTTCCTCCTAAAGAAAAATTAGCAAGTTAAGGATTTAAGATGTCATCATTAAGCGCACAAAAATGCGAAGCCTGTCACGTTGATGCTCCAAAAGTATCGGATGAAGAGCTGGCAGAGTTAATTAAAATGATCCCAGACTGGGTGCCTGAAGTACGTGATGGTATTATGCAATTAGAGCGAGTTTATAAATTTAAAAACTTTAAACAAGCCATCGCATTTACAAACAAAGTAGGTGATATGGCAGAGATAGAAGGCCATCACCCTGGTTTATTAACTGAGTGGGGCAAAGTAACAGTTACATGGTGGAGCCACTCTATTAAAGGGCTACATAAGAATGATTTTATCTGTGCTGCAAAAACAGATGAAGTATTCGCTGCACTATAAGTCAATACACAGTTCTGCCCAAAGGACATAAAAGGCGCTTAATGCGCCTTTTTTCATTAAACAAGTGTCCAAATAGCATATATTGGTAAAACAACAGCCCAGCCAGTTAAAGCAACAAAAAGTAACGTTGTTTTCCAGGAGGCAAATGTTTCTGGCTTAGATTCTTGCCAGTTTTTGTTAACAAGAATTATCGATTTGAAATCAGCTTGAAAGTTATCATCCACAGCATATATACGGTTTTCCAAAGTATAATCAATCGCATTTCTAAGTGTTATAAGTCCTTCTTTATTACCTAAAATACAATCTGTATCGACTTCGTTATAAATCTTGATCCAAGGTTTTTCCGACATAAAACTTCCCATGGCACTTAAAGAATCCAGTGAAATTAACTTACAGAATTATCATACTAACCACATTAATGTTCAAAGTGAAATTATCTGATGTATGTTGTTATTTTTACTTATAATAATATTGAACTAAAAATAGATAAATTCAATGTGAGATCATGGTTTTTTAGTAATTATTATTCAGTAGTGATTTAAGTCAGTTTTATATTAGGTTGTGTTTATTTTCACTTTAAGATGACTTTTATTTTTATGAATTCAATTACATAGTGCTTCAGCTCTCACGCTATGTGCCTGAACAGGTGTTTAAACAGATTACCTCGTTAATTTTACATGACCCTGTGAATTGCACATAAAGGAATTAAAAAGTTAGAGGTAAGTATAGACGTTAGACTAATACCATCATCAATTTAAAAATGATGTGTATACTCAAGCCACTCAAGCAGTGATCCTAATTAGAAGCTAGGGCGTGTTGACCTTTGTGGATTGAAATTTGTTCAATCTAGGGGCGATTCAATCGCGGCGCGAGGTTTGTAACCTAGCGGGCTCGATAACTGCTCCTGCGTTATTCTACTGGATCACATCCATGTGAGAATAAGTAAAAACCAAGCAAAGCTTCCGCGTCCTGCTCACGCCCTTTATCTACCTCCATGTAGGTAACAAAGAGTCAATCGCCCCTAGGAAGAACCCTTTGGGCAGCGCATGTTTGGCATTTATACTGCGTTATCGCCTATTTATGGGGAACACCACACACCATAGGCGCTGCCTTGCCTAAATACCAAACATACTGCTGCAAAATCAATCACGAAAGGTCAACACGCTCTAGAGAGGGTATCGATTTCAGCTTGAGCTGATTTGGGCATATATTATAAAATTTAATATTGCGGCAAAGTTAACCACAGCGGTGAAGTTTGCTATAATTGCGCGTCTTTAATTCAAATTTATAAGGTAGTCGGGGTGGTAAACCTAGGTCAATTATTTGGTGAACTCAAAACGTGCTTAAGAAAAGATCAATTCATCTTTAAAAAACGCCTTCATGGCATAAAAAAAATAACTGATGAAACAAAACAAATTGCAGTGCTTGAAAAGATCACCGCTGACATTGCGCGCAGTCAACAATTGCGTGAGGTGCGTTTAGCTCAATTGCCAAAAGTTACTTACCCAGAGCAGCTGCCTGTTAGTCAGAAAAAAGATGATATTAAACAGGCGATAGCGAATAACCAAGTGGTGATCATCGCTGGTGAAACCGGTTCAGGTAAAACCACACAGATACCTAAAATGTGTTTAGAGCTGGGTCGTGGTGTTGATGGTTACATCGGGCATACCCAGCCACGGCGTTTAGCCGCGCGAACAGTTGCGGATCGTATTGCCCATGAAATGCAATGTGAGCTTGGTCAGCAAGTAGGTTTTAAAATCCGTTTTAGTGATCAAGTGTCTAATAATAGTTATATAAAATTGATGACTGACGGTATTTTACTTGCCGAAATTCAGCAAGATCGATTTTTAAATCAATACGATACTATCATCATAGATGAAGCTCACGAACGCAGTTTAAATATCGATTTTATTTTAGGCTATTTAAAAAACTTATTACCAAAGCGCCCAGACTTAAAAGTTATTATTACATCTGCAACCATTGATCCACAGCGCTTTTCAAAACATTTTAATGATGCGCCAATTATTGAGGTTTCAGGGCGGACATTCCCAGTTGATGTACGTTATAGGCCATTGATTGAAATTGACAAAGAGAATATGGAAGCCGAAGGCGATCAGCTACAAGGTATTTTTGATGCCGTTGATGAGTTGTGCCAAGAAGGCCCTGGTGACATATTAATCTTTTTAAATGGTGAACGGGAGATTCGAGATACTGCTGATGCATTGAGTAAACGTAATTTAAAAGGGGCTGATGTGCTCCCACTTTATTCGCGATTATCAAATGCAGAGCAAAACAGAATTTTCGCTCCGCATAGCCGTCGTCATATAATTTTATCAACTAACGTGGCTGAAACATCATTAACTGTACCGGGTATTCGTTATGTAATTGACCCAGGCACGGCGCGTATTAGTCGTTACAGCTACCGCACTAAAGTGCAGCGTTTACCAATTGAGCCAATATCACAAGCCAGTGCAAACCAGCGTAAAGGGCGTTGCGGGCGTGTTGAAGCCGGTATTTGTATTCGCTTATACGCTGAAGATGATTTTAATTCGCGTCCAGAATTTACTGACCCAGAAATACTACGTACTAACTTAGCGTCTGTTATTTTAAAAATGTTGGGATTAGGCCTAGGTGACATGGCGCAATTTCCGTTTGTACAAGCGCCGGACAGCCGTAATATCAACGATGGCTTAACATTATTAGAAGAGCTCGAAGCCGTTAAACCGACCAAGAGTAATCGCGACACTCAGCTAACTAAGTCAGGCTTAGAATTGAGCCGTTTACCCGTTGATCCACGGTTGGCTAAAATGGTGTTAACGGCGCATAAGTTAGGTGCATTACGTGAAGTGATTGTTATTGTTGCGGCGCTATCGATACAAGACCCACGAGAGCGGCCGCAAGAAAAACGTGCAGCGGCCAACGAAAAACATGGCCGATTTGACGACCCTGATTCAGATTTTATTGCCTTTTTAAATTTATGGAATTACCTAGAAGAGCAGCAAAGTGAACTAAGTAATAGCCAGTTTAGGAAGTTGTGTCAAAAAGATATGCTCGCGTATATGCGTATTCGCGAATGGCAAGACATTGTTTATCAGCTAAGTACGGTATGCAACGAAATGGGCATGAAAGCCACAACAAACGTGGCTGATGGCGATAAAGTGCATCAAGCATTACTCAGTGGCATGCTTAGTCACATTGGTTTTAAAGATGAAAAGCAACTGTATAAAGGCGCACGAAACAGTCAATTTCATATTTTCCCAGGTTCAGGATTGTTTAAAAAGAGCCCTAAGTGGTTAATGTCGGCTGAGCTTGTTGAAACCAGTAAATTATATGCGCGCGTCAATGCCAAAATAAATATTGATTGGGTTGAGCCGTTAGCACAACATTTAGTAAAACGTAGTTACAGTGAACCGCACTGGGAGAAAAAACCAGGCGCAGTCATCGCATTTGAACAGCAAGTATTATATGGGTTGATCATTGTTTCAAAGCGCCGCTGTGTGTACAGCAATATAGATCCTAAAGTGAGTCGCGAGTTATTTATTCGTAGCGCGCTTGTTGAACAGGACTTAGGCCAAAACGAAGGTTTTTTACAATTCAACCGCGAGTTGATTGAAGATATTCAAACACTTGAGAATAAAAGCCGACGCCGCGATATTTTAGTCGACGAACAAACTTTATATACGTTTTACGATAAAAAAATTCCGAGCGATATTAATAATCGAACGGCATTTAACAAATGGTATAAAACGCAAAAGCAGCAAAACAAACATTATTTACAAATGACCCGTGATGATTTGATGCAGCACGGTGCAGACAGCATTACTGAGTTTGATTATCCCGATGTATGGCAGCAAGGTAATTTAATGTTACCGCTGAATTACCACTTTGATCCAGGCCAAGCAGTTGATGGTGTAGCAGTGCAAATTCCTGTCGCACTATTAAACCAAGTGCAAGAAAGCGGTTTTGACTGGCATATACCTGCATTTCGTCATGAATTAATTTGTGGCTTAATTAAGTCACTTCCTAAATCGTTGCGTCGTAACTTTGTACCCGCACCCAACTATGCAGATGCGGTATTGGCTGCTATAGAGCCTATGCAGGGGAACTTACTGGAAGCGTTAAGCACACGATTGTTGCGTATGACCAGCGTTAAGGTTGAGCCTGATGCATGGGATTTAACAACCCTTGCCACTCATTTACGTTTGCAGTTTGAAGTACGCGATGAAAAAGGGGGGGTGTTAGCACATGGTATGGATTTAGCTAAATTAAAAGCACAGCTGCAAGGTAAAGTGACACAAACCCTATCAAAAGTGGCTGACAAAGGCATTGAAAAGAGCGATTTACTGACATGGGATTTTGGTAAATTACCGCTCTCGTATGTGAAAAAACAAGGCCAGTATGAGATAAAAGCATACCCAGCACTGGTGGATAAAAAATCATCTGCGGCAGTTGAGTTGTTCGATAATGAGATCAAAGCACACGCTGCTCATCAGCAAGGTTTACGTCGATTAGTGTTACTTAATGTTCCTTCGCCGATAAAATATTTACAACAAAACTTACCCAACAAAGCTAAATTAGGTCTATATTTCAATCCATTCGGTAAAGTCGCTGATTTAATTGATGATTGTATTGCAGCAGGGGTAGATAGTTTGCTTGTAAAACTCGGTGATGTACGAACAGAGCATGCGTTTGAACAAGTAAAGGAACAGGTCCGTGGAGAGTTAGGCGATACTGTCGTTGCTATTGCAACGCAAGTGGAGCAAGTATTAAGTATTGCGCATGCGTTGCATAAAAAGATGAAAGGGCGTGTAGATTTAACTATGATAACGGCGCACGGTGATATTAAAAGCCAATTAGAATCTCTAGTGTTTAAGGGGTTTGTATCCAATCATGGGGCAGATAAATTAAGTGATTTAATCCGTTATTTAAAAGCAATAGAAAAGCGTTTAGAGAAACTACCCGTTGACCCAAACCGTGACAGGTTATGCGTGCTTGAATTAGATAAAGTAGCGCAAGAGTACCAGAAGTACCTTAAAAAGATACCACAAGGGATGCCTATTCCAGAGTCGTTACAGACAATTTTTTGGATGCAGCAAGAACTGAGAGTGTCCTTATTTGCACAAACGTTAGGGACACCTTACCCGATATCAGGAAAGAGGGTTCTGAATGCATTAAAAGAGCATGATTGATCAATATTTAAGCTTGCATTTTATTGCAAGCTGAGTACCTTAAAGGAAGGATTTATTTTTGAACATAATGAAGGAACAAATATTTACTATGCCCTCAGCAGATAAAAAAAATCTACGTTTGCTTGTTGTTGATGATGAGTACTTTAATTTTGAAATGCTTAAAGGCGCACTATCAGCAAGTTTTGAACTAAGTTATGCTGATTCTGGAACTCACTGTTTATCATCAGCGATAGCCAATCCACCAGATGTAATTTTGCTTGACGTGTGTATGCCGGGATTAGATGGTTATGATACATGTAGGATGTTGAAAAATACGCCAGAAACGCGTCATATACCTGTTGTTATGGTATCGGGATTAGAGTCAGAACAAGAGCAAAAAGCCGGCTTTGAAGCGGGTTGTGACGCTTATGTCGTAAAACCCTTTTCAGTGGGTGGATTATTAGAAAAAATAAACACGGTCGTTTAGGAGAACAGTATGCTTAATGAAGAACAACGTAATTTCAAACGTATGCAGATCAACGCACAAGCAAAATTAGTAACAATAGAGCCAATTTCAGATCAGCATTTTGATGCGATGTGTGTGGATTTAAGTGCGACAGGATTGTCAGTACATTTAGATGAGTTACTTGAAGTGGGCACAATTGTAAGAGTGAATATTAATTCGACAAGCGCAAATATAGCGCCGCTTGATGCGACCGCTAAAGTGATCCGCGCCAGCAAAGAAAACGATGGCACGGTCACAGCAGGACTTGAAATCATGCATTTTAACTAGCGATTAGTAAACTTTACAGATCAAGCCTTTTAAGTAAAAACCTTCAGGGTAGCTGCCAGCAATAGGGTGATCGGCTGCTTGGTTTAAACGTTCCATAATCAATAAGTCTTTACCAGCATCAAGAGCTGCATCAGCAACTACTTTTTGAAACAAGTTTTGTTCCATTAACCCTGAACATGAAAAAGTGAGCAATGTGCCGCCAGGTTTAAGTATTTGCATTGCAATCATGTTGATATCTTTATAACCCCGACACGCACCAGTAAGCTGGGCTTTATTATCCGCAAATTTTGGTGGATCCATAACGACTGTATCAAAAAGCACGCCGTCTTCACGGTATTGACGTAATAATTTAAATACGTCTTGCTTAACAAAGTCCACTTTACTGAGATCAAGATTATTATGCTCAATATTGCGTTTAGCAGTATCTAGGGCTGGTTGTGATACATCAACATTAGTAACATGCTCACAGCCACCACGTAATGCGTACAATGAAAATGTACCTGTGTAGCTAAAGCAGTTAAGCACTTTTTTATCTTTAGAAAAACGTTCAAGGGCTGCACGGCTGTCGCGTTGGTCAAGGTAAAAACCAGTTTTGTGACCTTCAAGAATATCAACTTCGATTTTAAAACCGTTTTCTTCTATTAATACAGGTTGCTCAGGTTTATTACCCCATAATACACCCATCGTAGGTTCTAAACCTTCTTTGGTGCGTACTTCAACATCTGAGCGCTCATACACATCACAACCAGGGAAAATACTGATTAATGCGCCTACAATTTCACCTTTATGACGCTCAGCGCCAGCACTTAATAACTGACAAACGAGTACATTATCAAATTTATCAATAGTAACGCCTGGCAGAAAATCAGACTCCGCAGCACATAAGCGAAACCCCGTTAAACCACCTTCAATGATTACTTGTTCGCGTGCGTCGAATGCACGACGTAAACGACGCTCAAAAAATGCCTGATCAATGATTTCTTTTTCGTCAAAGCTCCATACTCGGGCTCTAATTTGTGAGTGTGGGCTGTAGGCGGCAGTTGCTAAAAATTTACCATCGTTATCATGGATAGTTACCGTATCACCTAACCCAGGTTTACCTTTTATTTTTTTTATGGCTTTTGAAAACAACCATGGGTGTTTTCTTTTTAGTGATTTTTCACGACCAGCTTGTAGGTATACGGCAGATGACATTGGGCTTCTCATTACAGATAAATTAGCAGGCTATTTTAGTGAAGCAAGGGCGAACATACAATGAATGTTTTGCACAAGCCCCTATAAGCACGGTAAAGTAACTGCAATTGATTGTTTTAATTTGAAACGACGTTATTTATGAACCAAGAAATTCCATTACCGGTGTCATTACAACAACTCGAAATTGCTTGTAAAGGGTTTATTACTGAAGTTGTTTGTGCCGATGTTGCTCACGATATTACCCATATTGAAAGAGTCGTACGCGTAGCAAAGCAGCTTTGCATTGCAGAGCAAGCCAATATGGCAGTGGTACTTCCTGCTGCATGGCTACATGATTGTGTAGCCGTTGCGAAAAACCACCCTGATCGTGCGAAAGCGTCAACGATGGCAGCAGATAAAGCGATTTCTTTCTTAGCTTCAATAGGGTATGACCAGCAATTTTTTGCTGCCATTCATCATGCGATTGTTGCCCACAGTTTTAGCGCTAATATACAAATACAATCGGTAGAAGCACAGATTGTGCAAGATGCTGACCGTATGGATGCATTAGGTGCAATAGGCGTCAGCCGTTGTATGAAGGTTGGTGGGTCAATCAGCCGACATTTATATCACCCGCAAGATCCATTTTGCCAACAGCGTAAAGCGGATGACACACTATATACACTCGATCATTTTTTTATTAAGTTACTTCACATCGCAAAAAGTATGAACACGCCTTCAGCGAAAACGGAAGCAAAGCGCCGCACTGATTATATGTTGGCGTTTATAGAGCAGTTAAAGTCAGAAGTGGGGAAAGAACTATGACGTGTCCATTGTTAGTTGGGGTCGATCATTGCCATTTAAATGTGGCAAACCTTGCCGAGTCGCTTATTTGGTACGAATCAGTGTTGGGTTTTACAGTGATCCCAGAGCTGGCTTTTTGGAATGAAGGCACAGGCCCATTAACGTTAGAGGATCGAGGGGCAACTGTCAGACTTGCTCTTTTTGAAGGTGAGGGCACAAGTAAAGGGATTGCTTTTGGTGCGACAGGAGAGCAGTTTTTGGCGTGGTTGAAACATCTGAAAGACTTAAATATAAAAACGGTGCTGGCTGATCATAAAGTAACTTTTTCGGTGTATTTTAAAGATAATAGCGGTAATAGCCATGAGATCACAACACATGACTATCAGTATATTGCAGGCCACCTCAACAATTAGTTTTGATAGGTTGAGTAAATATCCATAATCGCATCAATTTGCGCTGTAAATAAATGGACAAGCTCAGGGTCAAAATGAACGCCGGCTTGTTCTTGCAAAAAATTTAGTGCATCTTCAATAGGCCATGGCTCTTTATAGGGGCGTTTTGAGGTCAATGCATCAAATACATCGGCAATTGCAACAATACGGCCTTCAATTGATATGTTTTCGCCTTTTAAACCGTTAGGGTAACCTGAACCATCCCATTTCTCGTGATGCTCCATTGCAACTAAATACGCAAGCTGTAATAAAGGGGATGAAGAGTTTTCAAGAATTTGCGCACCAATCTGAGCATGTTCCTTCATATGCTCAAATTCATTTTCGGTTAGCTTTCCGGGTTTAAGTAATATTGCATCAGGGATACCGATTTTCCCAATGTCATGCATCGGTGCCGCTTGTTTTAACAGCTCAGCATGTTCTTCACTCATATTGTTGGCAAGCGCTAAAATTTTACTGTATTTACTCATTCGAATAACGTGGTTACCGGTATCGGTGTCTTTATATTCTGCGGCTCGCCCTAAACGGTGAACTAAATCTACATGGGCTAATTTTAATTGCTCAGCCTGAATGAGTGATAAGTGTGTTTTTACTCTTGCACGAACGATTGCAGGGCTGATTGGTTTGGTTATGTAATCAACAGCGCCTAATTCAAAACCTTTGAACTCATCGGTTTGATCACTCAATGCAGTAACAAAAATAATCGGGATATGTGCAGTTGTAGGGTTGTTTTTAAGGCGTTGGCATACTTCAAAGCCATTCATATCAGGCATCATGATATCAAGTAATATAAGCTTCGGAGGTTCTTTTTCAACTAATGCGAGTGCGGCATCTCCCGATTTAGCAAACGATAGACGATAATGTTTGCTTAAGACTTCACGCATTACTTTTAAGTTGGCGGGTTCATCGTCAACAATAAGGATTCTTGGGCGCTCAGTTATTAAGTCCATCATTGTATTTCCATATTATCAGTCTGATTAAGTCGTTCAATTAATAATTTAAGGTTACTTTGGGCATTATCAAAATCAAATAGGTCAAAAGATTCTACTAAGGCAGTAACTTCACTTTGATAAATCTGTGGTGCACCAGCGGCTATTTTTGCTAATAACTCATCGTTAAACTCGGCGTTTTCAGCGTCTTTGAAAAGTAGTTCACACATTGACTTAAGTTCACTGAGTGATAACACGCGTGTGTTTTTTTCAGGTTCATGGTGTGGCATGCAAGATGATGTCTTCTCGATTAAAAGCTGACTCACCGTATTTAACTCTGTTTGTAATTGTCTAATGAGTTGAGTTTGTTGCTGTAATGTTTGGCTTTTTTCTATTTCGGAGAAAAGCTTCATCATGGTTGGTAAACCTAAATTACCCGATAAGCCTTTAAGGGTGTGTAATGTGCTATTAGCATTTTTTAATGCAGCTAAGCCATTTTTAAACATAGTGTCGTAAAGTGGGTGTTGTTCTTTTAAAAAACGCTGGATTTGCGTTAACTGCTTACATTTACTGCCCCAAAGCAGCTGCCCTTTTTTGAAATCTATGTGCAGTGCTCTTGGATCATTTTGGGCAATCAAGGTTTCTTTTTTCAGTCCAAAACCCAAAACTTGCGAAATTTCTTGGTTTAGCTGGTTTATATCAACCGGTTTATTCGCAAATCCGTTCATTCCTGCTTTTTTCGCTGTAAGCTTATCTTGCTGTAAAACACTGGCTGTTAGCGCAATAATAGGCACGTTTTTTAACTGTCGTTGCTGCTCTATTTTACGTATTTTTTGCGTTGCTGTGATGCCATCACATTCAGGCATATGAATATCCATCAAAATAACATCAAAGTCTTGTAGCTCAAAAATGGCTAGTGCCTCTAAACCATTACACGCGGTGCTGACGGTATGCTTATCTCGAGAAAGTAATAAACGCAGTAGCTCAACATTTTGCTCAATATCGTCAACCACTAAAATACGCAAAGGAGGTAATTGTGTATGTAGGCCATCAAAGTAGTTAATTAAACTTTCATCTCCTTCACTAAGTGGGAGTGAAAAGAAAAAACAGCTGCCTTTATGTTCTTCGCTGACTAGATTAATTGAACCGCCCATTAATTCGACGAGTTGTTTGCTAATAGTAGTGCCAAGGCCTGTTCCACCAAAGCGACGTGTCGTGGTGCCATCAGCCTGTTCAAATGGCTGGAATACAGCTTTAAGGCGATCTTTGGCAATACCAATACCAGTATCTTGCACTTCAAAAAATAAATAACTGTTTTGAGCCATACTCACGGTTACATCAACAGCTCCTTTTTCTGTAAATTTAATCGCGTTGCCAATTAAGTTTGTGAGTACTTGTCTGATTCTATCGGGATCCCCATAGTAGGCAGTATGCACTGACTCTTTGATGGTAAGGTTCAACGCTAAATCTTTCTTTTTGGCATCCAACCAGAACGTTGAAATAATGCTGTCGAGCATAGGTTGGAGGTTAAAATGCACAGGCTCAATAGTCAGTTTCCCTTTTTCAAGTTTTGCTGAATCGAGGATCTCGTTAAGTAAGCGCAGTAGCGAGCATGCTGCATTATTTATGGTAATTAAATGTTTTTGCTGCTCTTGAGCAAGCGGAGTGTCCATCAATAAGTCACTAAAACCAATGATTGAATTCATTGGTGTACGAATTTCATGACTCATATTTGCCATAAACGACTGTTTAGCTTGCGCTGCATCTTCAGCGGCTATTTTGGCGAGCTTAAGCTTGTCTTCATATTTTTTTCGTTCGCTAATATCAACGAGCACACCGTCAATCCAAATAGCTTTGCCATGTTCATCAAATCCAACACTGCCTTTTTCAAGTACCCAAATTAGATTTCCGTTACGGTGGCGTACTCGATATTCAATTGAATATTGCGATTTATCTGTAATCGCCTGATCAATTGCTTCGTTAATATGTGGAATATCGTCTTTATAAAGTAAATTACCAAACTCGATATTTTTATTAATAAACTCAGAGGGTATGTAACCAGTTAGTTCATGAATACTGGGGCTGATAAAAATCATGCTCCATTGTTCATTTATATGGCAGCGAAAAACAACACCAGGCATATTGTCCATTAAAGAGCGATATTGTTGTTCCTTTTCGACTAGATTTTGTTGTAGGGCTCGTTGTTCGCTTAAGTCTGTGATAAAGCCAACGAACAAGGAATTATGACCAGGTTGGTTGACTTCACCTATGCCAAGTCGGATAGGGAATAAATGGTCATCTTTATGTTTTGCAAATACATCACGATTGACGCCAATAACTTTCGTAAAATCAATTTGGTCTGCTTTAGAAAGATAATCATCATGATGTTTAGCAATGTCATCAGCCATCAGCATTTTAACATTTTTTCCTCGAACTTCAGCCTCACTCCATCCAAAAATCCCGACTGCAGCATTATTAAAACTTAGAATATGACCGAGGTGATCAATTGTAACTATGCCATCAATCGCAGTGGATAAAATGGCTTCTAAGCGTGATTCGTTACCTGTTTTTTCTTCTAACAACATCCGGTAGCGAACCATGCCGTTTATAATAGCTACAATTGCCGTTAAAAGCATGGTAGAAAAAACGACACTGATGGCCACAAAGGTAAGTTGTGAATCTTTGCTACTGTCATTTAATAATGGGGATGTTGCAACAAATCGTGTGGCGGCCATTCCCATATAGTGCATGCCCGCAACGGCAAACCCGAGAATAATCGCACTGATCAGCCTTGCTTGAATAACTGTAAATTTAGGGAAATGCTGGCTGATATTAAAACGTGTGTACAAGGATATAAACGCAAGTACGACAGCCACAATAATTGATAAACCAAACATGAGTGGGTCATACCTAAGTAGCGGGCTCAACTCCATTGCTGCCATCCCACTATAATGCATGGTCCCGATACCTGCGCCTAACAAAACGGATGGTAAGAGTAAATCTATGAATTTTTTATTACTTTTAACTAATAAAGAAATAGCCGTTAAACAAGCCAAAAAAGCAGGAATAAAAGAGAGGAAAGTGATTGCAGGGTTGTAGCTAATATTAGTACACAAAGAAAAAGCTAACATACCAATAAAGTGCATACTCCAAATACCACCAGAGAGCACGAGCGCTGCGGTTGAGTTTGCGAGCCTTTGATAGCTCTTAAAGCGTGTTTCTTTTGCCAGATCAATTAAATATGCAGAGAAATAGGCCGCAAAAATGGCCGTTAAAATTGATAGCGTCACCAAAAAAGGGTTAAAAACACCATTTATAATTAAACGAGGGTCTTGATTCGTAATAAAAAACGTTGCAAGCATAATGGCTCAAAATATGGCTTATCCAATAAGTTCACTCATGGAATGCGACAGAAATTAACAAAAGCAAAGCACTTAAAATCAGTGCACTACATTATATAGGTTATAACTTTAGCATTATTAACAGTTTTTTTTATAGCGAGTTTTGCTCAAACCTGTAATTTATTATTCTTTCAACTTGAAAGAAGCCTAGCGAGTCATACGTTTTACAAAGACAACTACGAATAAAGCTAATGAGAAACTACCGCAAAATGCTTCTACAGCGGCGATAAAACGAGAAAATCCGGTTGGCGTAATATCGCCGTAGCCTAACGTCGTAAATGTAACAACACTAAAATAAAAACTATTGAGTAATGCTGATAAATTATCATTGAAAGAAGCGGATAAATTTAGTTGGAGCGTTTCTCCGGCATATACAACGCCAAAGATAAAGTAGCAAAATGCACAAAAAATGATTAAGCCTAAGCTAAACCTAATGACGTTTTCAGGTTTTTCGCCATACCCACACAATAAGTTGATAGCACTGGATGCTAATTGTTTTTTAGAGCCTTTGGGGTATTGCGCATGGCGCATTCTTAATTCTTTATAGGTAAAGTTACCAGCGAGCTCGAAAAGACCTTGTTGTTCCGATGCTTTACGTAGGTTTCTAAATATTTCTTCAGATTGCTCAAATAGGTCTAGCGCAGTGTTGCGATCTGATTGTTTAAGGGCTGTTTTAGCTTGGCTCTCTTGTAATAATTCAACACCTAAATCAATTTTATCAATGCGCGTATTGTCTAGCTTAATTCCTAATAAATTAGTATGTTGCAAGTTACAGTAGTGCAGGTTAGCCTCACGTAAATTTGCTTTCATTAATGAGCTGTGTGCGATTGTATTATTAAATAGGTGAGCACCACTTAAATTTGCTCGATAAAAATTACTGTAAGATAAATCAAATCCTTCCTCATCATCATGCTTTATTAGGCTTAAGCCTGTTAAGTTTGCACGCTGTAACTGAAGACCTTGCAATAAACCTCCTTTTTTAGCATAACGTTCTAATTTGTGACTCAGCTCAAGGCCCGATTTATCAAACTTATTATCATGCCAAAAACAAAAACCTGAGCCCATATCTATTTCTTGGCATTGATGCCCATCGGGGGAGGTATACTTACAACAAGGCTTATCAGGCATAATCGGATGCTGCTTTTTAAATTATTCTTAATTATAGGTTAGCAGTTTTTTTGCAAGGTAATATAATAACTCGAAAATTATTCCATATTGCTCACCGTAGCACTAAGAGTTAAATTTGTTTGAATACACACTAAAGCGCAGTCGCCGTCGTAAAACCGTGGCAATTAAAGTTCATCAGCAGGCTGTGACAGTTTATGCACCTATAGGTGTTGCTAAAAAAGAGCTTGAGAGTTGGTTGTTGAGTAAAACAGATTGGATCAATGTGCAAATTACCAAGCAAAGCCAGCAATTAGACACAAGGCAATACCCATTAAAAAATAATCGGGTGGTTGTTTTTGATGATGTTGTACAATTAACTTTTGCTGTAAGTAATCGCAGCCATTGGTTGTTAGTGAAAAATCAGCCTGTGACCACTTTGCAACTCAGTATTTCTGGTCGAGTTAAGCATCAACAATTAATGTATCAAACATTATTAGAAACCTTTTTACACGAACAGTTAGAAAGTTACATTGAAATGCGGGTTAATGATTACTGTTTGAAAATGGCAGAAGCGCTGC
This sequence comes from Pseudoalteromonas sp. NEC-BIFX-2020_015, assembly GCF_012952265.1. NCBI lineage: Bacteria > Pseudomonadati > Pseudomonadota > Gammaproteobacteria > Alteromonadales > Pseudoalteromonadaceae > Pseudoalteromonas > Pseudoalteromonas sp. NEC-BIFX-2020_015. Next base: position 107,564 of record NZ_JABCJL010000006.1, on the reverse strand, counting down.
CTAGCAGCATTCGGATCCAAACTTATAAACGACGTTGGGGTAGTTGTAATCGACGCAGGGAACTTACCTTTAATTTATTGTTAGTCAGTGCACCACAGTACATTATTGATTATGTAATTGTGCATGAGCTTGCACACTTGAAGTACTTAAATCACAGTGCGCCATTTTGGCTACGCGTTAGTGAATTTTACCCGGACTATAAGCAAGCAACAAAGTGGTTAAAACAACACGGTGCAAGTTTACAATGGGTATTTGAATAATAAGGAATAAAATTAGAAAAATTAAGTCTAGAACTAGCAAAGCTAGAAAGAAAAGTGGTGGAGGGAGCTGGATTCGAACCAGCGAAGGCTGAGCCGTCAGATTTACAGTCTGATCCCTTTGGCCGCTCGGGAACCCCTCCACACTAATTTTGTCGCATTTGGCCCCACTTAACTTAGCGGTAAGAAAAGTGGTGGAGGGAGCTGGATTCGAACCAGCGAAGGCTGAGCCGTCAGATTTACAGTCTGATCCCTTTGGCCGCTCGGGAACCCCTCCAATGCAACGGCGCTGATAATAGCAAAATCAGCATTTAAGTAAAGAAAAAAGCTAAAGAAAAATGAAATAAAGCCGATAAATATCTATTACCTACTTTAATCGGCTAAAGTCTATGCAAATCGATGATTTGTTAATCACAGAGAGTCAACTTAACAATCGTCTTGCCATAAGTGTGAGTGAATCACGTCGTGGCGAGTTTGCTTTGTTATTGGCAATGCTTTCTCATGATGCGTTAGATTTTAGTCAGTTTCATCTTCCTAAAACGCCCATAGATGCGAATGTTGTTGTTGAAGATGAAGATCAATTGCGTAAAAAATTAGGAGCAGGGCCAAAACAAGTACTTGCACCAACAGAGTTTGATATGTTGATTGGCCAACATAATGCGCAACGCCTTAATGATGGTGGGATGAGTGACCTTCGATTACGTGCATGTCTAGCGCCAGAACCGTTAGCTATTCGTGATGATAAAATTCATATCCCACTAAATATTATTGATAACTGTGAATTAGTCACCCGTAAACGCCACCAACATAAAGAAACTCAGCTCGATAACCCACAAATGGATGCGGCAGCTTTTTACGACAGCCTTAATAATGAAGCACTTCATCAGCCGTTGCACTTATCTCAAGCTTGACATTAATGTGTCATATTTTGACACTAGACTAATTAATTTACTTTAGTGTAAAAAAAGCATCCAAAAATTAAATGCAATTGCTATAATGACCTCAAATGGTGTTTCATAAATACCATTATCATTTAATAAAGGTAATTAGGAACGTAATGAAGAAAACATTCACGCTGAATCACGAGAAAATCAAATATCCACGTATGGTTGATGCTGCAAAGCATGAAGTAAAAAAATATTTGAAAAGAGAGCGTAACAAAACCTTACCATTTGATGCTGACTACTGGGCATTTGATTGTAAGTTTGGTAATACAGCAGACGATGCACAAGTAGTCCATGTTGCTGAGATAAATAATTCTATCAGTGAAATTGAAAAGCAAGGCTTAACGTCCTTCTACGTTGAAATCATCGCACGCGCTGCACAGCGTCAAGAGCCTGTTGATGAGGAAGAAGAAGACGAATCTGAAGCATAATTGCATCTTTTCGCTAAAAGAATGGGCTTAACTGCCCATTTTTTGTGCCTTTAATTAATCCAACTTTAAGGTATACTCAAAAAAACTCTTAATAAGGATTTTGCGTGTTTAACCGATCACTACGTATTTTATTTTTTAGCTTATTCTCACTGTCTGTTCATGCAACAAACACATGCTTGCAAGATGAAACTAGCTTAACGAAAAACACTTTAACTGAGCAAGACTGGCGTTACGCCACCGATCCGCATGGAAGTAAAGCACTAACAAAAGCGAGTTTGCTGTCAGAGGGGGTAATTTGGGTTAATTTCTCGCGAGTGCCTCGCTTGGATGTCAAAAATAACTCGTGGGTGGAGCTGATTTATGATCTACCAAAAGGTGACTTAAATGGCGCTGAGACAATACAGCTTACCTATCAAAGCAGTCGTGATTTAGTAGTAAAATTATCTCAAAAAGAATATGGTGGGAAGGGAGATAAAAGTTATGCGCACTATCAACATATTTTGCCTAAAGCCAAAAAGTGGATAAGCGCATGTATTAATGTTGCTGATTTTAATCGACCTAGCTGGACGCCAACGAATTCAAAGGATTTAGGTATTATTAAAGCGCATGTAAGTGCGGTTTATTTAGTGCCTGATTTAAAAGATGATGAAGGTGGTAGCGCGGTCATTCAAGTAAAGTCTATTACATTATTACCATTAAAATAATGGCATACCAATTAAATAAAATACTGTATTTTAGCAAGCTAAACTCCCGTACATTATAAAGCTGGTATGTCACTTTACGAGTTAAGCGTCAGCTTTTTTTACTCGGATTTTACTTTTATCTACAGTGCTTTGATTTAATGCTTTAATTGCTACAGAAGCTTCAGCATCATTAGGCATTTCAACAAAGGCAAAGCCTTTTGATTGGCCTGTTTCTTTATCAAGTACTAAATTACAATCGGCTACTTTACCGTGCTCAGTAAAAAGAGTGCGAATTTCATGCTCAGTAATAGTGCGAGATAAGTTTCTAACTAATAGTTTCATTATATGAACCATGGTTTAAAAATAACTAATGTGATTGTCTCAAGGAAAAGCAGTTTGACCTAATGATTAATTACAAACAGCAAAAATAGTTTTAAGCTGATAGCCAAAGAAAAAAGAACAATTGAGAGTGGCGAAATGAAAGCAGTGACGAATAGCGTAATTAAAACAGCAATAATTGTTTTAGGTGGGCCAAATAATAATGACGGCAGTTTATCATTGATAGCAAAAAGCCGTTGTGAGCAGGCTTATCAAACTTATTTAAAAATGCCCGCTAAGATTTTGTGTACAGGTGGATTTGGAGCGCATTTTAATACCACTAAGCATGCTCATGGTGAATATACTGAACGTTATTTAATTGAACTTGGCATACCTGAATCTGCTTTTTTACCGGTGGCGCTAAGCCGCTTTACCTTTGAGGATGCATTACTCACTAAGCCACTACTCGCAGCGGAAAATATAACTGCGGCCACTTTGGTCAGCTCAGAGTTCCATATTGCACGAGTTCACTATGTATTTAGTCATGTGCAACCTAATCTAGAGCTAACTTTAGTCAGTGCTAAAACGCCATTATCAGAGATTAAATTAGCGCAATTATATGCCCACGAGCGTGCAGTCATGCCTAGAGAAGTAAAAAATGTGCAGCAGTTTATTGCATTACAGTCACAAAAAAGCCGTTAGTTGCTTAACTCATTACTAACGGCTTTTTCAATTGTGTAGAAATGATTATTTCACTTCTTTACCTGCAGCTTGCTGATCAGCGTGATAACTTGAACGAACAAATGGGCCAGAGGCTGCGTGAGTAAAACCAATTTCATCGGCGTACACTTTAAGTGCATCAAACTCTGCTGGTGGTACGTAACGTTTTACTGGTAAATGGTGCTTTGAAGGCTGTAAATATTGACCGACAGTTAGCATATCTACGTTGTGAGCACGTAAATCGCGAAGCACTTCCTCGATTTCGCTAATTTCTTCGCCAAGACCTACCATTAAACCAGATTTAGTTTTAACTTCTGGGTGTGCTTCTTTAAAACGACGCAATAATTCTAATGACCATTTGTAATCAGCACCAGGGCGCGCAAGTTTATACAAACGCGGCGCAGTTTCTAAGTTGTGGTTAAACACATCCGGTGGTGTTTCGATTAGAATTTCAAGCGCGCGGTCCATACGACCACGAAAATCAGGCACTAAAATTTCGATAGTGATAGTCGGGTTGTATTTACGAATTTCACGAATACAATCAGCAAAATGTTGCGCGCCACCATCACGTAAATCATCACGGTCAACTGAGGTGATTACCACATAGCTTAGCTTCATATCTCTGATTGTCAGCGCTAATTTTTCAGGTTCTGCGGCGTCTGGTGTTAATGGACGGCCGTGTGCAACGTCACAAAATGGGCAACGACGTGTACAGATAGCACCTAAGATCATAAAGGTTGCTGTACCGTGGTTAAAGCACTCTGATAAGTTTGGGCATGATGCTTCTTCACAGACTGAGTGAAGACCGTGTTTGCGCATTGCCTGTTTAATGCCATCGATCCGTTCAGTTGATTTAGGCAAACGAATTTTTAGCCACTCGGGCTTACGTAGCATTTCATTTTTTTCAGTCGGTAATACTTTTACTGGGATCAACGCCATTTTTTCAGCGTCGCGCAGTTTTACCCCTGGTTCCATCTTGACTGGCTTATTCATTCGTTTTCAAACCCTTCAGTAAACTTAACTTCTGTTGCATTAAGCTTTTTTATCATGTGTTTAACGAGTCCATTACCTGCTTGTTGAAGGTTTAGTGGGCCGTTTAAATCGGTTGTTTGCACCATATTCATACCCGCATAACCACAAGGGTTTATACGTAAAAATGGGCTCATGTCCATACTTACGTTTAGTGCAAGGCCATGAAAAGAGCAACCGCGACGAACGCGAAGCCCTAGTGAAGCAATTTTACTATCGTTCACATACACACCTGGTGCATCCGCTTTAGCATAAGCACTAATGCCGTAGTCATTGAGTGTATCTATAATACACTCTTCAAGCCATGTCACCAGTTCACGCACGCCTATTTTTAAGCGGCGTAAGTTAAATAGTACATACATCATTTGTTGACCTGGTCCGTGGTAAGTCACTTGACCACCACGATCAACTTTGATCACTTCAATGTCGCCAGGGGCAAGTACATGCTCGTCTTTACCTGCTTGGCCTTGCGTGAATACGGGATCATGTTCAACAAGCCAAATTTCATCAGCAACTGCATCATCACGCGTATCGGTAAACGCTTGCATTTTCTGCCATATCGGCATGTAGCGAGCTCGACCAAGTTGGCGTACTATTAACGTGTTTTCGTTCACAATAAATCTCTATTATGGCTTAAAGCATATGACGCACGTCATCAATATTACTGATCACGTTATAGATTTCTTCAATATGAGCGCCACTGGTAACCGTTACTACTAAGCTAACTGACTCGTAATTACCTTTACTGCTCGGTTTTACTTTTGGCGCGTAATCGCCAGGTGCAATTGGTTGTAACTTAGTTAGAATTTGATCAGTTAAGTTTACGTTCGCTAAACCCATTACTCTAAACGTAAATGGGCAAGGGTACTCTAAATATTCATCAAATTTAGTATCTTTTACAGGTGTAGCCACGACGTTGACTCCTCATACTTAATGTGTGTTTAGTACTTTAAATAACTAAACAATAATCAGATTAGATAACCTATTATCGACCTTATAATAATTGTATTAAGACATTACTGATCCGAAGTAGCAAAAAATCATGTATTACACAATAATTTTAATTATAACAAAGCTATCATTAAAAAATTTTGGTGTGAAAAATTATTTTTTGACGCCATCAATGGCTATTTACGCAATACAATTTACTTACAGGTTACTTGCGGGTTAGATATGAGGCGCATTCTACCATTTTTAAAGTAAAAAAAAACGCCTTGCAGTGCAAGGCGCTTATATTCTTTCGTTACGTTTTACATGATTTGTAAACGTAAGTAATCATAGATTTTGCTAAAGAAGCTACCTTCTTCAACTTCTTCAAGTGTTACAAGAGGATACTGTGCAATTTCTTCGCCTTCAAGCTTTAAAGATAAAGTGCCTACTGTAGACCCTTTAGCCAGTGGTGCTTCTAGAACTTTATCAAGTTTAAAGTCTGCTTTTAAATTTTTACGTTGGCCACGTGGAATTGTGATCGGTGTATCAACTAAAATACCCAGCGATACATTTTCTTTATTACCCATCCAAATGCGTTGTTCAGCAAAACTATCGCCGGCTTTATATGGTGTGATTGTTTCAAAAAATCGAAATCCGTAGTTAAGTAATTTTTTACTTTCTACTTTGCGAGCACGTTCACTTGAAGTACCCATAACAACAGCAATTAAGCGCATTTCATCTTTAGTCGCTGAGGTTACTAAGCTATAACCTGCTTCTGATGTATGCCCCGTTTTAATGCCGTCTACATCTAAACTTTCGTCCCATAACAGTGAGTTACGGTTATATTGCTTTATACCATTAAAGGTAAATGATTTTTCAGCATAAAAAGCATATTCATCTGGTACATCACGAATAAGTGCAGCACCTAGTGTGGCCATATCGCGTGGTGTTGTAAAATGCTCGTTGGTGTCTAAACCATGGCTATTGATAAAATGCGTGTTGCTCATACCTAATTTTTCAGAATGCGCATTCATTAGATCAGCAAAGGCACTTTCGCTGCCAGCAATGTGTTCAGCCATTGCAACACAGGCATCGTTACCCGATTGAATAATAATGCCACGGTTTAAATCTTCAACGCTGATTTGTTTACCGACTTCTATAAACATTTTTGATGATTCAGGGAAGTTTTTAGCCCATGCTTTTTCACTAACAGTAACCATGTCCGTTGGGGCGATGTTACCGGCTTTAATTTCAGTGCCGATCACATAACTGGTCATCATTTTTGTTAAGCTAGCAGGCGCAAGACGTGTATCAGGTTCGCCCTCAGCGATTACTTTACCGGTAGTAAAATCAACAAGGAAATAACCTTTTGCATTAATTTGAGGAGGTGCAGGCATGACCTGAGCGGTCGCTGAGAAAATGGCAGCTGAGCAAACCAAGCCACACATTCCGCTTATAATTTTGTATTTAATAGATTTCATCATACTCATTAATGGTTAAAGTTAAAGATTCGCGTTTCTCATTCTAAAGGTCTTATTGACTGTAAAGCAAGAACGCGTTTTGAAATTGATTCTGTTTTAATTTATCAAGTACTTGCTGAGCTTGCTCTGCATCCTTAATTGGACCTAAGCGAAGTCGATAAATATTATCTTTTTCTACAATACTCGTTGGTAAAGCGTACTGCTGGCGCAGCATATATGCTAACGCTTCAATATTTTTTAATGTACTTCCCGCAGCCACTTGAATATAACTTAAGCGAAGAGTCGAATCCGCCATAGTAATCGCTTCAATCTTAACCCTCGCTGTACCCTGACGATAATACCCTAATTTATAGGCGGCTGAATAAGATAAATCAATTAGGCGGTGATCATGAAAAGGGCCACGATCGTTTACACGAACAATAACCGACTTACCATTGCTGGTATTGGTGACTTTGACAAAGCTTGGTAAGGGTAATGTTTTGTGCGCAGCTGTCATAGCAAACATATCATAGACTTCGCCGTTTGAGGTATGGTAGCCGTGAAATTTACGGCCATACCATGACGCGATGCCTTCTTCGCTGTAACCTGTTTCATCAAGCATCGGCGTATAACCTTTCCCACGAACAGTGTATGGCCGTCCTGCACTGGCACTTTTAGTCACAGCTGTGACGACTGCATTTTGCATTTCAAGTTGTGTAGGCGGGCGCAAAGGTGCTGAGTCATGACGCATACTATAACGGCTGCTGTGGTCCGTTTTACTGCCTGAACTACTACAAGCCGTTAAGGTTATAATGATAAGCGATATGCTAAAGAATTTAATCGTCGTAAGCATTATTTTAATAGCATCCTTTTATCCGTGGCGATTGACATAATAATACCAAATCCAGCCATGAGTGTGACCATGGATGTTCCGCCATAACTTATTAATGGCAGAGGTACGCCAACAACAGGTAATAAGCCCGAGACCATACCAATGTTAACAAATATATAAACAAAGAATGTTAATGTTAGTGCACCAGCTAATAGCTTGCCAAAAGCATCTTGCGCATTAACGGCAATGTATAAGCCTCGACCAATTATAAATAGGTACATACATAACAGCAAGCACACGCCAAATAAACCAAACTCCTCACTGAGTACTGAAAAAATAAAGTCAGTGTGGCGCTCTGGTAAAAATTCTAATTGTGATTGAGTTCCTTGCAACCAGCCTTTGCCTTCAATGCCGCCTGAACCAATGGCTATTTTTGATTGAATAATATGATAACCAGAACCAAGCGGATCGCTCTCAGGATTAAACAGCGTTAACACGCGTTGTTTTTGATAAGCGTGCATGCCGTAATGCCAAAATGGCCATGCCGCAAGTGCGACTAAAGCGGTTAAAAAACCGATAAGCCGCCAACTTAATCCAGATAAAAATAACACAAACACACCAGAGCTGGCGATTAATATAGAGGTGCCTAAATCCGGTTGCTCTTTAATAAGTAATGTTGGAAGCATCACGATGGTAAAGCCGACAACTAAATGCAATGCTCTCGGTGGTAAGTGATTTCGACCTATGTACCACGCAACCATCATAGGCACTGCTATTTTCATTAGTTCAGATGGTTGGAAGCGCGTAATGCCTAAATCAAGCCAGCGCTGTGCGCCTTTTGAACTGACGCCAAAAAGTAGTACACCTACAAGCATCAATAGACCTAAACAATATAAGGGGATGACGAGGCGTTTAAGTGTAGCGGGGGAGAATTGGGCTAAAATAAACATGCCAATAATAGCGCCCGCCATACGTGTAGCATGGCGAACCATCATTGCCATGTCTTGACCGCTGGCGCTGTAAACAATTGTTAAACTGGCGACCATCATAGCTATTAAGGCAAGCAATAACGGCAAGTCTAAATGCAATTTGTCCCAAATAGAGCGCTTGTCATTTAATTTCATTGCTGGCCTGTATTGCTAAGGAGGTTAACGGGGTTAGCTGAAAAATAGTAATCCATTAATTGCCGAGCGATCGGTGCGCCAACGCTACTGCCACCGCCAGTGTTTTCAACCACAATGGATACGACAATTTGTGGATCATTATATGGGGCAAAGCCGATATAAATAGCGTTGTCGCGGTGGCGTTCTTTTATCGCGTCAGCATCGTAACGCTCACCTTGAGCAATGCTCACTAATTGCGCGGTGCCTGTTTTACCAGCAGGATCGTAATTTACACCTTTGAATGCTTTATGAGCTGTGCCTGTCGTTTTATGAACCGTGTTATGCATTGCATCTAATGCTATTTGCCAATGCTTTGCATCCTTGAGGATAACAGGTGGTTTTTCTTCATTTATAATCGGTGTTACTTGGTCTTCTTGTTTTGCCACTTGTACCAAGTGAGGTGGGCGATGTTCGCCTTTATTAACAAGTATATTTGTTGCGTTAGCAATTTGAATGGGGGTTGCTGTCCAATAGCCCTGACCAATACCAACAGAAATTGTATCACCACGCCACCATGACTCTTTAAAACGGTCTTCTTTCCACTCTTTAGATGGTAAAATAGCGGTGGTTTCTTCATGGATATCTATGCCCGTTAAATCACCAAAACCAAACTGCGCCATAAAATCACTAATTTTTGTGATCCCTAAACGATAAGCAGCATCATAAAAATAAGTATCGCATGATTCTTCAATGGCTTTATAGACATCAACATGGCCATGACCCCAGCGCTTCCAATCTCGCCATTTGTGCTCAACATTAGGTATTTGGAAAAAACCAGGGTCCCACATTTTTGTGTGCTCAGTGACTAAGCCTTCCTCTAAGGCTAAAATTGCCATATGAGGTTTGACAGTTGAAGCTGGGGCGTAACGTCCTTGAGTCGTGCGGTTTATTAAAGGGCGATCAGGGTTTAATAGTGCTTTATAATTTTTACTACTGATACCGTGTACAAATAAATTAGGGTCATAGCTAGGGTTTGAATACAGTGCGAGTATTCCACCATCTTTTGCATCCATAACAACAACAGCGCCACGCATATCTTTTAAAGTATGTTGAGCTATTTGTTGTAAACCTATATCAAGCGTTAGTACAAGATCGTGGCCCGGTTCAGGTGCAGTCATACTTAATGTGCGAATAATACGACCACGGTTATTAACTTCAACGCGCTGTGAACCTACTTGGCCGTGTAATAAACGCTCATAATATTTTTCAATGCCAAGCTTGCCAATATCGTGAGTTGCGCGATAGTTAGTGCCTTGATCTTCAGATATAAGTTTAGAAAGTTCTTTTTTATTAAGCTTTGCAACATAACCGAGTGCATGCGTAAGAGTATCGCCAAAGGGGTAGTAACGCGCTAAGCGAGCTTCGATACTAAAACCGGGGTATTTGTGTTGATTAACTGAAAACTTAGCGACTTCCTCTTCATTTAAACGCGCCTTGAGCACTTGGCTTTTAAAGCGACGATTATTTTTTATATCATCGAGAAAATCATTTTTTTGTTGCTCTGAAATATCTATAAATTGTGTTAAAGCTGCCAGTGACGCATCAAGGTCATCAACGTCTTCAGGTATGACCTCTAAATTATAGACCGGTTTATTTTCTGCGAGTAATACACCGTTACGGTCATAAATTAAGCCACGATTTGGGGCGATAGGGATAACTTTAATACGGTTATCGTTTGAACGCGTTTGATAATCTTGATGATCATCAACTTGAATAGTGTATAAATTAGAAAGTAAAACCGCGACCAGTAGAGTTACAAAAACAAAACCCACAAATGCGCGACGAGCAAACAGATTAGCTTCTGCTGAGTGGTCTCGGATCGTGGGCCTTTTTTTGAGCATGAGTAAATGTTACTCGCGGTGATATGGGTGGTTATTGTTTAAGCTCCAGCCTCTATATAAGCTTTCTGCAACAATAATTCTTACCAGCGGATGCGGTAGGGTCAAATTTGATAGTGACCATTTTTGCTCCGAGGCTGCGATACATTCTGGCGCCAAACCTTCAGGGCCGCCAATTAGCAAACTCACATCGCGGCCATCCAGTTGCCACTTTTCCATGCTTTTTGCTAATTGGTGAGTATCAAGTGCTTTACCTGTTACTTCAAGGGTGACAATACGATTGCCTTTGGGAATAGCAGCTAAGGTTTTTTCACCTTCAATATGCAAGATACGCTTGATATCGGCATTTTTGCCACGTTTTCCAGCTGGGATCTCAATAAGTTCTAAGGCCATATCTTTAGGAAAACGACGTTGGTATTGTACAAAGCCAGTTTCTACCCATGCTGGCATTTTAGTGCCAACTGCAATCATTTGTATTTTCACGTGTTACATCCAAGCTCAGTTAAAATTAAGTGGCACTTAGCCCCATAGTTTTTCGAGGTCGTAATAGCTACGTGCTTGATCTTGCATAACGTGTACGATTACATCGCCTAAATCAATCAGAGCCCATTCACCATCGCTTTGGCCTTCATAACCTAAAGGCTCTTGACCTGCGTGACGAGCTTCTTTTGCTAAATGATCAGCAATTGACAATACATGGCGCTTAGAAGTACCAGAGCACACAACCATGTAGTCTGTGATATCTGATTTTTCGCTTACATCAATATTAACTATGTCACGTGCTTTCATATCGTCAATTTTATCTATTGCAAAGGCGAGTAGTTGTTTCGTATCCAAGGTGTTATCTCATTTAAAAGTGAATAGCTGTTATTTTATCACGCAACTGGTATTTATTCATCACTTAGATAAAGCTGATGTGATTGAATATACTGACACACGCTATGGGGAAGAAGTTCATTGAAATGTTTATTATTTTTAATGGCGCTGCGAATGTCACTTGATGAAATTGCATGCTCCTCACCGGGTAAAAAGTATAATTTTCCGCCAAGCTGTGTTGTAAGCTCTTTAATATCGGTGCAAAGTGCTGATTTTTTGTAAGCCAATAGCGCGTCGCTTGCGCTACACGTAAGATCTGGACGTTGGAACACCACAATGTGGCAAAGTGTGGTAATGGTTTGCCATTCAAACCATTTATCTAAGCTATTAAATGAATCCATACCAATTAAAAATAGCAATGGTTTATTTGGGTATTCTGCGCGTAATTCTTGCAGACTTAATAAAGTGTAAGAAGGCCCAGTGCGATTTAACTCGCGTAAATCAAGTTCAAAAAAAGGGTAGGGCGCAATAGCCGCATTTAGCATTGCAATACGATGTTCAGTGCTGATACCTGGTGCGGCTTTATGAGCAGGCAGTGCGCATGGCATAAAATACAAAGTATCTAAATTAAATTCTTCAATACAGTGTTTTGCCATATTAATATGGCCTAAATGAATAGGGTCAAAAGTACCGCCAAACAGCGCAATCATCTTTATATCCTAATGATTAATTGAGTGGATGTGCTGGCAGAGGCATTGCCAATGGTTGGCAAAATACCAAACAAATATGAGCAAGTGCTTGATAAGGCCTTACTAAGTGACCTTGTTTATAACTGGCATCAAATTGCGCAAGTAACAAGATAATATGCTCAAGCGTTTGAATTGATAAGCGATTAAGTGCTTGTTGAACGGGAACTTGTTGATTTTTCCAAATAGCTTTTTGTTTAAATAAGGCTGCCAGTTGTTCACCCTGTTGTAAGCCTAATTGCAAGCTGAGTAAAGTATTCGCTTCTTTGTTTAAAGTCCATAAAATGCTCACAGCTTCAGTATTATCGCTTGCAAGTTTGTTGAGTACTTTAATTGCTTGCTGAGCATTACCTTGTAAGAGTGCATCACTTAAATCAAAAATATCAAATTTGGCTTGATTAAGTAGCCCTTGTAATACCTGTTGTTGGCTTATTGGCTCACTTGAATATAGTAACGACAGCTTTTCGAGCTCTTGAAAACAGGCTAATAAATTACCTTCAGTGGCATCAAGTAGTGTTTTTTTTGCATCGGCCTGCATATTTACTTTTAAGCGATAGCATTGATCATCAAGCCAGCGCGATAAGTGGTTTCCCGTAAGCGGGTAACAGGGTACAAATGCGCCTTGTTTATCTAATGCTTTAAACCACGCACTGCGTTGAATATCTTGGCTGGCTTTAGCGCCAGTCACTATTAATACCGTATCGGGGTTACTCAATTCAACCAAACGTTTAAATGTTTGGCTGCCAACAATACCAGGCTTTTGAAAATTAAGATCAAGTTCAATTAACGTGCGGGCACTAAATAACGACATACTTTGGTATTGAGCTACTAATTCTTGCCAATCAAAGCCCTGCATTAAGGTGAGTTTAATTACTTCATCAAAACCTTGCTGTTTTGCAGCAGTACGAATTTGTTGCGCACATTGTGCAACTTGAAATGGCTCTTCACCAAACACCAAATAAAATGGGTGTAGGTTTTTGTTTAATTGGCCAGAGAGTTGATTAGCGTAAAGTCGCATTACAGTTGAGCAAGCTCTCTGACAATTCTACGGCTCGCTTGTTTGCGAATTTCGTTGAGCAGCAAATCGAATTCTTTTGCTTTAGCTAACGCGTTATCAGGGTCGTCCTGATAATTACGATAAAGTTCAAAGCTTTTTTCAATTGCTTGCTGACCTGGACGTTTAACTAAATAATGTACACTGTAAGCTAATTCATACTCAGCTACTTGACCATTTTTAAATAGCGATAACGTTTGACGCGATAAACTATCTTTAAATAAATACAGCTGAGCAACATTTTTTTTAGGGGCAGACAGTAACTCAACTTTACTTAGGGTGAGTTCTTTATCAAGCATGGCAAATAACGCAGATCTTTCGTCATCACCGCTTAATGTTAAGGTGGTTAGGTCATCAGGTAAACTAGATGCTTTTTTTAAGTGGAAACCACAGCCTGATAACAAAAAACAGACTAGCGCTAAGGCTAGTCCGTTTTTAATGGCATTAAATGCTGCCATAATTAGTTAGCAACCACGTTAAGTAGTTTACCTGGTACATAAATAACCTTGCGGATAGTTACGCCATCAGTAAACTTAGTCACGTTTGATTCGGCAAAAGCAAGTGCTTCTACTTGTTCTTTAGTTGCATCTGCTGGGACGGTTAATTTAGCGCGTAGTTTGCCGTTTACTTGTACGATGATTAATTTTTCATCTTCAACAAGTGCTAACTCATCCACAACAGGCCAAGATGCATCTAAAATATCGCCTTCTTTACCAAGCTCTTGCCATAATTGATGTGACAAATGCGGAGTGATTGGCGCAAGCATAATTAGCAATGCTTCAAGTGCTTCATTAGCAATCGCAACATCTTGGGTGTCAGTTAATGGCGCTTTTAACAATTTGTTGGAAATTTCCATGATTGCAGCAATGGCCGTATTGAAAGTTTGACGACGTGAAACATCATCAGTCACTTTTGCAATGGCTTTATGTAGTTCACGACGTAGCACTTTTTGCTCGTTGTTTAAGGCTGCTTTATCGAGTGCTTGGAAACCTACCGTGTTTACATCAACCGCGTATTTCCACACACGTTTAATAAAACGATGTGCGCCCTCAACACCCGTATCAGACCATTCAAGTGTTTGCTCAGGTGGTGCGGTAAACATCATAAACAAACGTACCGTATCTGCGCCATATTGAGCAATAACTTGCTGTGGGTCAATACCGTTGTTTTTTGACTTAGACATTTTGCTCATGCCTGATGAGAATACTGGCTCGCCGTCTTCTTTATGCCATGCTTTAGTAACGCGGCCTTTTTCATCGGTTTCAGTATTTACATCACTTGGAGATATCCAAATATCGCCGCCTTTTTCATCCTTACGATAGAAAGTTTCAGCAAGCACCATGCCTTGACATAGTAAGCGATCAAATGGCTCATCTGAGTTTACCAAGCCAAAGTCACGTAATAATTTGTGGAAAAAGCGCGAATATAATAAGTGCAAAATTGCGTGCTCAATACCACCAATATATTGGTTTACTGGTAACCAGTAGTTTGCAGCCGCGGGATCAAGCATGCCTTCGTCGTGGCGTGGGCTACAGTAACGAGCGTAGTACCATGATGATTCCATAAAGGTGTCAAAGGTATCTGTTTCATGAAATGCAGGTTTACCATTAACGGTGGTTTTTGCCCAGTTAGGATCAGCTTTGATTGGTGATGTAACACCATTCATTACTACGTCCTCTGGTAAGCGTACCGGTAGCATCTCTTCAGTTGCAGCTAATTCGTTACCTTCTTCGTCGCTTAGCATGGGGATTGGAGAGCCCCAATAACGTTGGCGGCTAACGCCCCAATCACGCAGACGGAAGTTTACTTTACGCTCACCCACACCCAGTGCTTCAAGTTTATCGGCAACAGCGTTAAATGCGCCTTCAAAATCAAGGCCGTCAAATTCACCAGAGTTAACAAGTACGCCTTTTTCAGTGAAAGCGGCTTCTTTTAAATTAACGTCAAGATCTGACCCTGTTGCAGGTGCGATAACTTGCTTGATATCTAAGCCATAAGCAGTCGCAAATTCGAAATCACGTTGGTCGTGCGCCGGTACTGCCATTACTGCGCCTGAGCCGTAATGCATTAATACAAAGTTAGCAACCCAAATAGGCACTTGTTCGCCTGTTAATGGATGAGTGGCAAAAAAACCTGTTGCGATGCCTTTTTTCTCCATTGTTGCCATATCTGCTTCAGCAACTTTGGTGTTTTTACATTCATCAACAAACATAGCGATAGCATCGCTGTTTTTAGCCGCTTCTTGTGCTATTGGGTGTGCGCCTGCAACTGCAAGGTAAGTTACACCCATAAATGTATCTGGACGAGTCGTATAAACGCTGAATTTTTCGTTGTTATCCGTGCGTGTAAACTCGATGTCTAGCCCTTCAGAGCGGCCAATCCAGTTACGTTGCATCGTTTTAACTTGCTCAGGCCAGTCTTCTAGCTTATCTAAATCGTCAAGTAATTCTTGTGCGTAGTCAGTGATTTTAATAAACCACTGTGGAATTTCTTTTTGCTCAACAACTGCACCAGAGCGCCAACCGCGACCATCAATAACCTGCTCGTTAGCAAGTACTGTTTGATCTACTGGATCCCAGTTAACCGTTGACATTTTTTTATATACTAAGCCTTTTTCGTATAGCTTAGTGAAAAACCATTGTTCCCATTTGTAATAATCTGGGTGACAAGTTGCAATTTCGCGATCCCAGTCATAGCCAAAACCTAACTGCTTAAGTTGAGTACGCATGTAATCAATGTTTTCGTAAGTCCATTTTGCAGGGGCTGTTTTATTTTTAATTGCCGCATTTTCTGCAGGAAGACCAAACGCATCCCAACCCATAGGTTGCATTACGTTTTTGCCTTGTAAGCGTTGGAAGCGAGAAACAACATCACCAATGGTGTAGTTACGCACATGACCCATGTGGAGTCGGCCGCTTGGGTATGGGAACATAGAAAGGCAGTAATACTTTTCTTTGCTCTCGTCTTCAGTGGCTTTAAATACTTGGTTTTCTTCCCAGTAGGCTTGGACTTTTGACTCTATATCTTGCGGGTTATATTGCTCTTGCATCTACGATTCCAGACTTCTTGCAAATTAATAAAAAATTGTCGTTAGGATACCCCAAAAAAAACACTAATTACAGCGTCAAATCGGCGGATTTTATAAAATCATCACTAAATTAGTTTTCAGGGCAGGTTAACCTATACTCGTATAGGGTATAGGCTCGCTAAACACAATTTTGCAGGAGTAAATTATGGCTGATTATAAAGCATGGTTAACTGATTTAAGTGCCTGGTTAAAAGACGTCAATGAGCATGAAGTTAAAGCCGCAATTAACCGCTTTGTAGAATCCGAACAAGCGCTTAAGCAATTAGGTCAAGAAAAACTCATTTTGTATCGTGAATACCTAAAGCGCGATATTGATCACATTCAACAGCACGAAAAACACTACGACTCTCTCGCATGGCAAGAGCTTAAAGAGTCTTTTTGGTATGAACTTTCACATATTGAAGATAAAACTCAGCTTGAATGGCAAGCATTAAATCAAGATTTTAAGCACAATGGGGTTTATCACCAAGGTGAATGGATAGCAATGGGCACATTAGTATGTAAGAATTGTAACCATAGTTATGATATTTACCATGCAACGCAAATTAGCGCGTGTACAAAGTGTGATGGTATCTACTTTAGCCGTAAGGCACTACAGCCCTAAATACATTTATATAGGGTGAATGTTGGCCCTGTGTAGAACCTAAAAATCAGCGAATATGTTGGTATAAAAAGAAGTTAGAATGACGAAGAAACTGTTGCCATTACCTGTGTCTGCCCTTGCGCCGACCATTTCACTTAATCATGTACAAACGTGCATGAGCAATCCATATCCCGAAACGTTGACTTTTATAGGTCAGCAACGTGCTCAAAGTGCGTTAGACTTTTCATTAGGAATGGAGCTTCCCGGCTATAACGTATATGTAATGGGGGAGGCCGCCCATGGGCGTTTCACGCTTGTAAAAGATAAGCTTCAAGCGCACAGTAAAGGTCGCCCGACACCAAATGAATGGTTATATGTTAATAATTACGATGATCACCGTGAACCCATTGCTATGTTTTTACAAGCTGGGCAAAGCAAGCAGTTAGCTGACGACATTGACTCATTTATCGACGAAGTACTTGATACCTTTCCGGCTGCATTTGATAATCCTGCGTATCAACGTAAGAAGAAGAAAATCGATCGTGAATTTAACGATGCATACGATGCCGCCATTACCGAAGTGGAAGTTGCTGCGCTTGAGCAAAGTGTTGCCTTAATTGAAGAGAAAAGTGTTGTTGGTTTTGCACCACTTGTAGATGGAAAACAGCTCAGTGACGCTGAGTTTGCCGCGCTGGATGACGAACTACGAGAACAGTTTTACGAAAAAATTGAAAAACTTGAAGATGCTTTAATAGAAGCGCTTATAGAGTTGCCACGTTGGAAACGCGAGTCGTCTGAAAAATTACGTAACTTGAAAAAGTCTACGGCAGAGCTTGCTACAAAACCATTATTAAAAGACCTAGAGCATAAATACGCAGCCCACATAGGTGTACTGCGTTACTTAAAAGATATTCGCGTAGAAATTATCGACGCGGTGCTTGAGTGGCTCGATGATGAAGACGAAAGCGACGAAAACAAAGAAGACTTTGACCGTAAAGGCATGCTTACTGACTTTTTTGCGCCCAATATTTTAGTCGAGTTTAAAGAAGGGGATGCTGCACCAGTGGTGTACGAACCCAACCCAACCTTTGGCAACATTTTTGGCAAAATAGAATATGCAGCGTCGCAAGGTTCACTTATAACCAGTTACCGTTCAATTCAGCCTGGGGCATTGCATCGCGCTAATGGCGGCTATTTAATTATGGACGCTGAAAAAGTGATGGCAAATCCATTGGTGTGGGATGGCTTAAAGCTATCACTTAAAACCCACCAAATTAAAAATGATTTACCATACCAAGATAACGCTGTAGGCAGTAGTTTTACACTGCGCCCGCAGCTTATTCCGCTTGATGTAAAAATTATTCTGTTAGGCTCACGTGATTTGTATTACACCATAGGTGAATACGATGAAGAATTTGCTGAGTTATTTAGGGTGCTTGCAGACTTTGATTATTACTTGCCAAGCAGTGATAAGTTGCAATACCAATTTATTACCAAGGTAATTGAATATTGTAAAGGTACGTTAAAATGCACATTAACAGATGAGGCAATGGCACGATTACTTAAATTTAGTTATCGCCAAGCAGAGCATCATAATAAACTATCTGCGCGTTTTGCTGATGTACTGGAGCTGGTGGCTGAAGCAAGCTTTTATACCAAACAAGATAATTTAACCTTAATTGACGCGCACCATATTGATGAAGCTATTGAAGGCAAGCAATACCGCACCGGGCAGATCAGTGAAAATATGCTCAGCGATATCAAAGAAGGCCACACATTAATTGCAACCGACGGCCAAGCCGTGGGTAAAGTAAATGGTTTAACGGTATTACATATTGGCGATACTTCATTTGGTACACCAGCACGTATTACGGCAACGGTTTACGCCGGTGCCGATGGTGTAATTGACGTAGAACGCGAAGCTGAACTGGGCAAAGCTATTCACTCTAAAGGTGTAATGCTTTTAACCGGTTACTTAGGTAATAAATACGCGCAACAATTTAGCCTAACGCTCAGTGCAAATATCGCTATTGAGCAAAGCTACGGCTACATTGACGGCGACAGCGCATCGTTAGCTGAGCTATGCGCACTTATATCGGCTATTACTAGTTTGCCTCTTAGTCAATCAATTGCGCTTACTGGCTCAATAAACCAACATGGTGATGTGCAAGCCATTGGTGGCGTGAACGAAAAAATCGAAGGCTTTTTTAAGCTGTGCAAAATGCGTGGTTTAACATCTGGACAGGGCGTTATTATTCCAAAATCAAACCAAGTTAACTTGGTGTTAGATGATGAAATATTGGCTGCTGTTGAGTTGGGTAAGTTTCATATTTATGCTGTAGAGACCGTTGATCAAGCGCTTAATGTATTAATGAATATGGAAGCGGGTGACCTACGAGATGGGCAATACCCTGAAAACTCAGTTAACGGCATTGCTTTAGCTCGTTTAAATGATATTGCTGATATTGTTAATGGCGACAGTGACGAAAAAGAAGACGAGAAAGAAGAATCATGATCAACATTATACTGGCGATGATGATCGTCACACTCTGCTTTTTTATTTTTAGAAACAGTAAAAAAACTAAGCAACAAGCAATCGTTAATGCGCAAATTGAAGCGGATTTCTTAGTTGCCAACAGCAAAGTGGAAGGGGTGCAACAAACGGCCTCTGGCTTGCAATATAAAGTAATTCATAGCAGTGGTAGCGAAACAAAACCAAGCCCAACTAGTATGGTAAATGTGCATTATCACGGCACTTTAATTGATGGCAGTGTTTTTGATAGATCGGTTGATCGCAATAGTCCAATTAGTTTTGGTTTACACCAAGTTATTAAAGGCTGGACAGAAGGCCTGCAGTTGATGGGTGAGGGGGATAAATACACCTTTTTTATTCCACACCAATTAGCGTATGGCGAAAAGCGAGTTGGCAGCATTCCACCCGCTTCGTTACTAATATTTGAAGTAGAGTTACTGAAAATAGAGTCTTAGGATAATTATCCCTTTACATAAAATACGCCCTAGGCTTGGTGACATTACCAAGCCGGGCTCTTTTTCCTCAAGTCTTTTTATTTTATGCCGATATAAAACCAACTAACACTCTGGTTATTTTAAGGATGAAATAATGAAAATATTACCCGTAATCACCCCCCCTGAAGCGCAAGGTTACAAAAGCCGCTACGAAATGCACCTCGAAAAGAAAGAACAGCAAGACGAAGAAGAGCCAGCGTATATTTTATCTGAATTTTTAGATGATAAAGCGCAAGAGTACAGCGATGACGATGTTAGCTTTGGTGAGCAATATAAAAATCTCGAAAAAATCTATGAAAATTTCGCCCAAAAAATTACTGTGCTCCAAGAGCAAATTAATAAATTAAACCAAAACCCCATTCAGCGCCACTTACAACTTGAAAGCTCACAAGCCCAATTTACAGACGTACAAGTAAGCTCATCAGAGCAAAGCCTTACTGTTGAAGTAGAGCACATTGGCGCTAAAAAATATAAAAATAGCCAACAGCAAGCGCAAATAGACTTATTGGTAAAGCAGTTGGGCGAAATGCAAACTGAGCAAGCGGCTATAAAGCGACAGATGATAGAAATGATCGTCACTGAAATGAAAAAACGAGACAATGACTAGGGCGTGTTGATCTTTCGTGATTGATTTTGCAGCAGTATGTTTGGTATTTAGGCAAGGCAGCGCCTATGCAGTGTGGTTGTTCCCCATAAATAGGCGATAACGTAGTATAAATGCCAAACATGCGCTGCCCAAAGGGTTCTTTCTAGGGGCGATTAACTCTTTGTTGCCTACACGGATGTAGGTAAGGGGCGTGAGCAGGACGCGGAAGCTTTGCTCGATTTTTACTTAGCCCACTAGGTTACAAACCTCGCGCCGCGATTAAATCGCCCCTAGGTTGAACAAATTTCAATCCACAAAGGTCAACACGCCCTAGGGCGTAATTAGTATATGTCCACTATTGCAATGTCTATAAATTAAACGCGTATGATGGGTATGTGGAGATCCTATTAGCCAGATTATTTTTCGAGGTCATGAATTAACAGGGCGTTGTATATGAGAAGGCAAGCGCGGGTATATTGAAAGCACACACATTTACCTTTACTAGAAAGAGTCAATATTTCACCAGAAAACTGGTTAAAACTGAGCACGCAATTTACGCGCGTATTTCATGGCGCAGTGCGTAGGACGACCTCACAAGAGAGTTACTGTGAACACTTGAACAGAAAACGGTGTAGCAACGTCAGTAACAGCGAAAAGCTGCTGGTATAAAGTTAAAAGTCCCCAGTAAAAAGTTAGAACTGCAATTATGCAGTTATTTTTATGCGCGTAATTTAGGCTTAAGAGTACTAATAACTTATTTAATGGGTAAAATGAAAGTAACCCAATAATAAAAGGTAAATTCATAACCTAAAAATTAAATTTAGTGGAATAGCTTTGCTGCTTCAATTAGAGTGGCTGTCTAATTTTTTGCTTTTTTTATTCCAAGGCTCTTTAGGCTGATATATAGTTAACTGGTGCATTAGTTGTACTCCGGTGTTTATGGAGTTTTAAGCTTAGCTTGCTACAAAAAATTCGGGTATGAGCGATTAGACGACGGTCGATCAAAATCATTTTTGGACTCTTCTGAGTTACGAAGTGCTAACTGTGAAGGTTCTGAACAAAAGCGAATTAGTAGTTAAGCTCTAATACTCACTATTCGCATTATTATAAATAATGACTATCTTAAGAAAGCGGATTTATTATTCATAAATAAATAGATCGGACGCCGTTCATTATCCTAACCATATAGTTAAATTAGGCTTTTCAAATGAACCTCCCAGTGAGGAGCCGCATGCAGAGTGGTGTGTGAACTACCAACGGGTAATTTAGTCACAGCGCTACAAGTTTTTCTTGGCTAGAGATACACTCAGAATTAGAAACTGCTGCTGCATCTCGCTTACTCAGATATGCTAGGTGTCTTTCGAAGATGTTGGTTTAAAGAGGTGGCTACTAGAAGATAAATTGCCAATTTGGAGTGAGACAAATAGAAGGCTCCAAGCCCTCTATTGTTTAGCAAAGTTAAATTGGCTTCCCTTTTGATGATAGACAAAAAGAGGAAATGCGCTAAGGACATACACCTCGTTTGAGCCTTCAACCAACTTGAGCTGACAATCCAAAAGGTCAGATTGTTCTGGGTTTTCAAAGTTATTTCGAATCCCACCTAGAATAAAGTTACCTTTTTCGACATTTAGGCGAACTAAGTCTGTCCACCTCTCTCCGCCTATCTTTCTAGGATCAAGATAGTCGGTCATACCTTTTGTAGACAAGTTTTTATAAACTTTACCTTTGGATTGTTCAGTCTTTATCTTGTGCTCTATAAATGAGTTGTGGCATGGAACATCCCTGATCGCTTCAACCATCGGATAGCTTACGAATAGCTTACCGGATTCAGTTTCCTCATCAAATGTTTCAACCATTTTAGTTAAGTCTTCAGAGCTGAATTTATCATCATGGAACTCAAAATCGAAGAAGAGAAAAACTTGATTGAAATCATCTCGACTAAATTTTTCAAACAAGCCCTTATTGCTATCGACAGTATTATTATCTTTAATAATTTCAAAAATATCTAAGTCTTCATCTTCTAGCATCTTACTGTGTAGTTCGTAAATATTATTACCAAAACAGCAGTAAACTATACTTTGTTCACCAAAGAAGCACTGTTTGAGACCATTGAAATATAGCGGTTCCCTTACTTCACCTTCAAAAACGCAAAGAATGAAACTTTTAATATTCATAGGTTAAACCCTTGAATATTTTCTCCAAGTTATGAGCTTTTCTTAAGTCTTTATCTACAAGTTTATAGAGTGGATACTGTTTATCAGCCACGACGAAGTAGCAATCAGGTCTTAGTAAATCATTTGAAAGGATACTTAGATTGTGACTCGTCAGAATTGTTTGACCTGAACTCTGATTCATTTTAGTTACAATGGCTTGAGATAGTGAATAATGGTAATACGCATCAAATTCATCAATATATGCGAAAGTTAATTCACCTGAATCAACTTTTAACCACCAGTAATAAAAAATCCCTAGAGACATTGTTCCGGTAGATGCTGCGTATGAAAATTCTATATTCTTATTTTTATACTCGAATGCAATGCGTTGATCTTCTTCTTCACCGATAACAGTTAGCTTACATCTAACACCTGATTCATTGAGAAACTTCTCAAAATCACCTAGTTTATTCGCTTCTATGATTGCACGAGATAGGCGCTTATTCGTATCAATAATTTGACCAAAGTAGTCAGCATTCTGTGTGAGGGTACGGAAGAAAATCATCCCAGAAACAAAATCGATAAACTTAGTAAAAAGCTGAGCGTTTTTATCTTCCATATCTAAAATAGAATTGGATTTAATGTATTTTATAGCTGATATGTTGGGGTTTGTAATTTCAGAGCGAAGGCTTTCGGTACCTGCCAATTTAACGATAAGTTTTTCGCTTTCATCACGGTTAAATGAAACTACAAGCTCATTATTTATTACTAACTTTTCGTATCTAGTGTTTGCAACATCACTTTTTCCGTACTGATACTCAACGATATCATTTCCAAACTTAAACTTATATTCAAAAACGGCTAGATCATCTTTACGTGCATCGCCGTTTAAGTAGTTGGTCTTCAATGAATGCATTATGTTTACATCGTTGATATGGCAAGTTAAATCAAGAATGGCTATACCAAGGTTTGATTTGCCGCACCCATTGTGGCCATAGGCTATTGAATGCTTGATTATGCAATCTTGTACATTGTTAGTATTGAATTCATAATGCTTTTCTGTTTCAAAGCTAAAGTTAAATCTTTCAGAGAAGTTTCTGAAGTTGGATACAGCAAAATTGGCTAACATGAAATGCCCCAGTACTATAAATAATTACCTGAAGACAGTCTAACATAGGAAACTAAGAACTGCCGTAAAAAAAATACGGCAGTTCTTTATAGGGGAAATGCCCATTAACAGGGTGTGAATGAGTACTTGATCTGTCTGGTAATAGGGTAGAAACGAGTTAATCATGAGTGTCTGCTCATGGCACTCTCCAGCCACTCGATAACATAAGATGTTGATAATAATTGGTAAGGTATTTTACTGTGTAGGATGGCGTTGGTCAGGTGCTACTGAGAGCGATCTTTCTTTTACAAATTATTATTAATAATCATTTGTATCAACTTGGTCTTATTTTTACTTTCCTTTTTATTGAGGTGGCTACTTTAGCTTTAAAATAAAAAAGCCTTAACATTGACGTTAAGGCTTTTTGTTTACCCGGGGTTTCACAAAAATTTATTCTTTAGTTAGTAATGCAATTTCGCCAAGTTGAACTAGGCGGCCTTCATCGCCTCCAACACCATCGCCTGTTTGCTCATTTAAAAAGCTGAACCGGTAATATGCATAAGCTGTTGTATTACTCGGTACTTCAAATTGATAGGTAACTAAGCGCGCAGGGTTATCGGGGAACATGGCGGTATCAATAAGTTGCCAGTTGGCACCATCGGTTGAGCCAAATACTTGCCAGCTAGTTGGATCGCGTTGTGGGTTATCGTTACCCGTTGCAATACTGTAGCGGTTAAGTAGCTGAGTTTGTTCAAAACTAAAATCAACATCAACACTGGAGACGACTTGTATTGGCAGTAGTGTAGGTGCGTGCTCTGCTACCCACCACGGCGCTTCAATGATCGCGTTATATTTATTTTTAACGTTATTATCTGTTGTTTTATCAACCCCTTCTCCCCAAATACCTACATCAGTGGCGTAGCCCGTTACTGTCATGCCGGCATCTTGTGCAAAGTTACGGTAACCTTCTACCGGTGTTGGGTAAGAGGGAGTTAACCCTAAGTCATTTTTTAAATACTGCTGATACTGCGCGAAAACAACATCTATACCGCGTTGCGCTGAAAAAATTGATTTAAATGCAGCGTCAAAACTCCATTCTTCAATTTCATTGGCTGAGGCATTAAATAAACGTATAAAATCAGTATTTTGATTTGTATTCGCCACCCATTCTAAAAAGAACGATGTTTGATTGTAGGCATCTTCATTCCAGCTATCGATCCAGCTAATTTGTGGGCGTTGATGTTCTAAAAAGCCTGCTTTAATACGCACATAATTAGCTAAGCCTTCCAGGTAGCTGTGAAGCTCTGCGCCGGGTTTATATTCGCCGTTTGCTGGCGTGTTATTGTAGCCATGGGTTAATTCGTGCCACAGTATACCCATGATCTCTTGACGTAATGCTTCATCGCCTTTACTTTCTAGGTTAGCTAAGTGGTTTAGATCAAAATATAAAATCATATTTTTATCTGTGCCGCTTTTTGCTGCGGGAAAGTCATATTCACCTGTTTCAAAATTCAGTGTTTCGAATACATTGATTTCAGTTACGTTAGTATAAAGAATTTGCGCAACGCCTAATGAAATTTGATGGATAATGTCTGTTAAGTCAGGCATTACACGCTCTAATGCGAGTTGCCCAGGGTGATCTGCTAAGTTTTTAGTGTAACTAACCGCAGGTTTTGGAAAGCCAGCCCATGGTGTAGCAGGGTCCCAAACACGAATCGCATTTTTATCTACTAACGTCGTGCTGCCTTTATCATTACTTGCCGTGAGTGTAACTGTTTTAGGCCCTAACGAACTAAATTTGACTAGAGGGCTTAGCGCTGTACTTGTTGCTGGTGTTCCATCTTCAAATTGCCATTCCCAGCTTGTAGCGCCAGCTAAAGAGGTGTCTTTAAAAATGATAAATTGGTCAACTTCTGGCGTTTTATCATTGACGTTATAGCTAACTATCGGGGCTTTTGCTTTTACTTGAAGCTCAATTTCAGCAAGTTGCAAAATATCGTTCCCATAGCTATCAGTGCCACCGTGAACGAGTTCAAATTTATAATATTGATAAGCACTTAATTCGCCTTCAATCTCATAACTATTTAATTGCCCACGTTTAGCAAATACTTGGTTAGCTTGGCTATCAATTTCAAGCCATTCGTTAGCATCGTTTGAGGCTTTGAGTACCCAGTTTTTTGGATCTCTGTTGGGTTCGTCATCTGCTGAAATGAAGTTATACGACACGAGCTCATAAGCCTGGCTGGCTTTAAATATGACGGTCGCATTTTTTGAAAACGTTAAAAATTTAGTGCCTTTATTACCATCAAATAAATTGCTAACTGTTTCAGCTGGTGGCGAGTCTGCATCAATCGCTGAGATTTCACGGCCTGCATCAGTGCTCATGTTTCTAACCGCGGTTTCTGTTACAACCGCAGGGGTATCTGTTTTTGGTTTTGCTGTTGAAACAAACCCAGAGCCGTCATTGCACCCGACTAGCAGACTTGTTACACACAAAGCGATTGTTGATAAATGTAATTTTTTCATGATATTACCTGATTTTTAATTATTATTAGGTGCTTAATTAATATTAAGCACCTGTGGTATTTTAAAAGGCGTAAGTTAAGCGCAGCGAGAATTGGCGGCCAAGTGTGTCGTATGCGCCCATGCGATAAAATGGGTAGCCTGTAAACGTTTCATCTTGTGGAGGCATCGCATTAAATAGGTTATTAATAGTGAAAATAACGCGTGCATCTTCATTTAGCTGTTGACCTAAAGTTAGGTTGTAGCGGGTCCATGCGGGCAATTTTACGCGATCACCATAATTGGCGTTATTCCACAGGGCGCCTTTGTAATTCGCTAATACAGAAATAGCAGTGTTATCGTGCTCCCAGGTAACGCTCGCATTCGCTAAGGTGCGAAAATCCATGTTGTTTTGGTCATCAAGTAAATCAAGTAACTCATCGCCAGCACGCAAACGCTCTTTCTTTTTCAGTGTGCGAGTTAAGTTAAACTGATACTTGAACGAGCCAAGGTCAGTTTCAGCTAGGCCTTTAACGCCAATATCAACACCAGCATCTTGACGTTCAGATGCATTAATATAGCCTTCAGTAATTGTATGCGGTGTGTAAGGGTCGCCAGATATTGGGTTACCTAGTCGGTCAGTGCCATTGCCTGCGCCGTCGTAGCGTTGAATGCGCGAAGCCATATTTTTACAGCGCTCAGAGTTACTATCAAATACGCCTGTTTGGCAGTCATAGTCAATCGACATAATGTAGCCTGCACTGAGGACTTGAATTTTGTCTTTGATTGTAATGTCGTAGTAGTCGATATTAAACGAAAGGTATTCGTTAAACTCATAGACGATACCCGCAGTAAAGGTGCTTCCGGTTTCTTCTTTTAAGCTTTTATCACCAGTTGATACACTTTCAAAGTTTACTTGTAAGCTGGGTTGATCAGGGTTGCTTTGAAGGTCTGCGTTTGCGCAACTAGTTGCCAGAGCACTGGCGTCATATTCTAGTGCTTCGTCTGAGTTGGCTAATTGTTTACATGCATCTGCAAGGATGCGGTCGTTGCCTGCGCCAAAGTTACCACTAAAGCCTTTATAAACAGCCGCTAAATCAGGCCCACGGAATGTTGTGCCCATTGCTGTTCTAAAAACGACTTCTTCAACAGGGCGGTAGCTTAAACCTAATTGTGTGGAAAATGCGCCGCCTACGTTAGAGTCATCATCATAATAGTCATAACGTACAGCGGATTCGATATCAAGCGTATCAGTCACAGGAACTAACACTTCAATTGCCGCGGCATAACGATCCCGCTCGCCTTTTGTTGTTACCCCTGTCAGACCTTCAAACTCTTTATTTAGAACTCGTTCATCAGGGATTGCTTCTGTCCCTTCATTCATAAATTCTATATAGGCTGAAAACGCCACTGGCCCAGCTGGAAGTTCGAATAAATCGCCTGTGATATCCGCAGTAAACGTGTTATTGAATGAGTTACCTTGGTAAGTTGCCCAGTCAGCAATTTGCAGTGCTGAATCAGGGGTTAGCTCACCAAACCACAACCCGTAATTTGGGCGGTGTATTGGTAGGTTATTAACTTCGCCGAGTTTCGCACCAAGAACAGATGACAGACCTGTTTTGGTGTTATGCAAATAGCGGTCAGAAAAGTCATACTCTGAGCGTGAAAAGCCTAGTGAGTAATCTAAGTCAGCAACTTGGCCCATAACACCAAAGTTAAATGAATAAGAAGTGTCTTTAAATGTACGACCATAACCATCATTGGTGTACTCATTGTCGAGCACTTTACGCCACATGTATTTTACACTAGCGCCTTGACTGCCGTCTTTGTTTGCTAGATCAGGATCCCAAAACTCAGTATCGTTAAAGAATAATGTGCCACGGCTACCTTTCTTTTCTTGGCTGATATAAAAGCCATTTGCAAATAAGGTAAGGTCATTACTTAATTCATACTCTGAATTTAAGTAACCACTAAATGTTTGATTTTTGTTTATTAAATGGTTGTCGCCTGTTTCATCCCAGCCACAGCTCATGCCATAATTATTACGCTGAATAAAGTGTTGCACAGCCTTTGGGTGAGGGTTAGTTTCGGTGTTGCAATATTGTGTACTGTAGTTATTGATTGTTGGTGTATCAAGCGAGTAAACAGTAATAGATCGGTTTAATTCGCGGTTTCCATTTGGCGCAGGGTTATCCCACAGACTGTCGTGATAAGGACGATCACTTGAAAAAAGCCCCGCGTTATCTTTGTATTCTAGTGCGTAATCAAGGGTCCATGCATCTTTGCTATAGCCACCTACAAAACTAACGCTTTTACGGCGATTTGAGCCATACGTATCTACACCACCGTCAATATCGATATATTGACCTTCAATTCCTTTTTTGGTGATGATATTAACAACGCCACCCATTGCTTCTGAGCCGTAAATAGCTGACGCGCCGCCCGTTTGAATATCAATACGATCAACCATTGCAGTTGGTATCATATCTAAATTAACAAAGTTTGTTTGGCCGCCAAAAGGCATAGGGTAATATGCTAGACGCTTACCGTTAACGAGGATCAAAGTGTACTCAGGGCCTAAACCTCGTAGGTTGAGCTCTTTTGCACCAGGTGTATAAGAGCCTGTGTTAACTTCACCTAAAACAGCGCCCGTTGCTGCTGTATTATTTGCCAGCGCATCATAAACAGATGAAAATCCATTTTTGATCATATCATCAGAGGTGATCGAAAATACGTTCACAACCCCTTCAAGTTCGGTACGTTTAATACGCGAACCAGTTGTTACTATACGTTCAATTTCAGTCTCTGCGACGTTATTTTCAGTATTTTGTTCAGCCGCAATAACCGGAATTGACAAGGCGCATGACAGCGCTATGCAGATTTTAGAAAAAAAATATCTTTTTGGTAACTTATTCATATCCCCACCCATTTTATTATTTATATAATTTAGAACGTTCCAATTTAAAGCTAAAAAAAACTAAATTTGCATAGCTACAGGCTAATAAATATTTATATTTTATTCGTATATCAATTTTATTTATTAAAAACAAACCCAGAAATAGGAACGATCCAATAATCAGCTAGAAAATAAACAATGTCAAACAAAAATTACATTTAGTTCACAAAGTTTTCTATTTTAAGGTCGATTTAAAATGTAAGGGCAGGTAACTTTGAGGCAGTAATTTAGGGGGGTTGGAGGGCTACTTGGCGAACAAAGAGGGTGGGGATATGCATATTTATTAATAAAAAGCATATAATTGGCTATATGCTTTTTATTATTTAGTTTATTGAGTAGTGATTAGGCTCTGCTGGTATTGTTCCCAAAGTGAAGTAAGAGGCTCGTCAGTGAGTGATTCTATGGCAGTTTGAAACGACCACGGTTCAATATTTTTTGCAGTTTGATTAAATCGGTATGCAAAATCATCCACTTTGTTGTCAGATAACCACTTTAAGAAAAACCCTGTATTAGTGTAACCACCAAGCCATGTTTGTGAGGTTTTAGGTGAGCGTGTTTTATGATAGCCAGCTTCAATTCTGATTAAGTCGGCCATGCCTTCAATAAAGGCGTGAGTGTCGTCAGATGCATAACTGGTGTTTGCAGGAAACAGCTGGTAACCATGGGTAAGCTCATGCCAAAGCACACCAAGTAGCTCATATTTGACTACTTCATCAGGTTGATCTTTGAGTTTTTCGGTAATATATTTTGAGCTAAAGGCAATAACCATATTGGTTTCATCACCACTGCGATACGCTAATGTATCCATCCACTCTAATTTAAATTCTACTTGGCGAAACTCTGGTACTTCTGCAAAATTTTTATATAATTCTTTAACTAATTGATATGTAACATCATCAATTGTTTGGGATAAATCAGGAAATAGTGCAATTAGGCGATGATACCCCGGTGATTTTTTATCAATAAAATTCAGCTTTACAGTTGGAGTTTTAAACCCTTGCCATGGTTTACTTTTATCGAGTACTTTTATTGCATTATATTTGGTTAAGGTGTCTGAACCATAATTATTAATCGCTTTTAAAGATAAATTATAACTGCCAGGTTCAGCAAAACTCACTGTTGGGGATGGTGTATTTTTAGCGAGTATGGTTTTATTAGCGCGCCATACATAACTGGTTGGTTTGTTGAGCGTATTGCTTTGTAGTTGTACATTTTCATTTGGTTTTACAATCTGTTTTGATACCAAAAAGTCAACAACAGGTAACTTAGTAGGGGCTAAAAGCTGCAAGTCCGCCAACTGAAGATAATTATCTCCCCATTGTGTTTTACCGCGTTGGGTCATTTCAAGGCGGTAAAACTGATAGCTACTTTCATTATCAAGCTCAAATTCTGCGGTAAAACCCCTCTGTGCAAATTTAAAATCACTGATTATTTGCAGTGTTTGCCAGTCAGTCTGATTATTTGAGCCACGAAGCGTCCAATTGCTTGGGTCGCGCATTGGTGCATCTTGCGCTGAGGTTAATCGGTATTTTTTTACTGAGATAGGCGCGCCATAATCAAACTGAACCCAAGTGCTACTTTGTTTTGATAGGTATTTACTACTTTTTGAATCATCAAATAATTGGGTTAACCCTTCACCGGCTATTTCATCAGGGTATTGACTAGACACTTTACTTGTCGTTGAAAGGGGATCAGTGATATCAATCAGTACAAGGTCATTATTATTTATTGTAGGTGTGAAGCTACAGCCAGTTAGTAAAAAAATAGGCAGTATAGAAAGTCGTTTTTTCATCATTATTTTAAATTTAGTGTGGTTTTTATAGTAATTTATTGTAACGTTCCAAAAATAGCAAGGTTAATTAACCTCAGAGTATTCCTTTTATAATTAAATTTTGCTGAAAGTATTAGGGCGTGTTGACCTTTATAGATGAAGATAAAAGATGATAACAAAGATGGGATAACAAAGATGGGATAACAAAGATGACACCCACCCTAATGTTTGGTAGCACAGCTTTATTTACTCAATTAAAGTGGCTGTCCAGTTTATTGACCTGTTAAGTTTCTTATTGAATTTATCATATGGTTTTTCCGTACACTTGGTCGTTTATTTAGGATCTTGTCGGGTAATAAGGGTGATACTATTGCTCTCGACATCGACCTATAGTTGGGTAGTATGAACTTTTTAACCTTAAGCCTCTTACACAATGCATCATGCATTTCTTATTAACAGTTATTTAAAATGCTGGTGGCTCTGAACCAATAAATGACCGCTCATTGTATAACGTATTACTGACTCTTAAATAGCACCAATAATGCTGTTTTTGTCAAGCTTCGAGTTTTGTATGGGAATATTAATAATGAATACGTTTAAATTTAGCGAGGATGAAGAACATCGTGCTATTACAGTTGTTCCTGCCAACAGTGAGGTAATTAAAACAGTCAAATTGGTGTATTATTTTCCTCATGTTTTTATGCCTATGCATAGCCATAAAGTGAGCCAATTTTCTTCGCTTGTATCAGGTCAAGCAATAGAAAAAAGTAGATCCTCAGAAGTAGAAAACCAAATAGGTGTTGTTGAGTATAAACCGTTGTCGCATAGGCACAGTAACGTTATTGGTCCCTATGGCGCTTTTTTTCTATCAGTCAATATTGACTCGGAGCAATCGGCTTTTTTTGATGAATATGGCGCGTTAAATCATCGCTTTAGTGAACTAAGTCAAATGTCAGCGCAATGGCATGGTATGAGCGGTATGTTGATGCAACCAAGTTGTTCACAACACATTGATTATGAAGAGCGTGTGCTTGGCATTTTTAGCGCCACCATCCCTTACGCCAAAAAGTTAAGGTATCCGCCTACGTGGCTAAAACTCGCAGAGCAGGCCTTAAACGAAAGTGATATGAGCATCGAGCAAATAGCAGTGAGTGTGGGGGTGCACAGAGTACACCTGAGTCGTATTTTTCAAACCTATTTTGGTATGTCAATTTCACAATATCGACAACGATTAGCCTTGCAAAAAAGCATTTCGGCTATTTTATGTGACCAAAATAGTATTAGTTCAGCGAGTGCTTTTGGCGGTTTTTCAGATCAAAGTCACTTTACGCGAACACTTAAAAACCAATTTAATATAACACCACGCCAGCTAGCAAAACTTTTTTCATCAAAGCGAGGTGATGTTACATCTATTCTATAAATAGGCTTATATCCATGATGAAATAAACAAAACTAATCAAGGTAGATAAATAAATGAATTATATAATACAGGCGTTAAGTTTTATTATTTTAATATCGTCATTTGGTATAGAGGCAAAGCAAAATCAATTTGATAGTGAGTTTTTAAACTCATTTGTAAATAATATTAAAGAAACAGCACAATTACCGTCAGGGACTGCGGTTGCTGTTGTTTATGAAGATAAAATAATATATGAAGGCTATTGGGGTTATCGTAATATTCAAGAAGGGTTAAAAACTGATGCTGATACTCGCTTTTACATTGCATCTGTAACCAAGCCATTTCTAGCACTTAATCATCTACTTGATGCTTCGAGTAATACAACGTTAAAGAGCACTACCTTAGAGGCGATGTTTCCTGAGTTAATATTACCAGGGCGAGAAAATATTGTGGCTAAAGACTTACTGACTCATACGGCTTCAATTAATAATCTACCATTGGTATTAGCAACGGCTTTTAGCGGTGAGCACACAGCGCAGTCTATTGAACAGCTGGTAATACAAGAGTCAAGCTTATCAAAAGAAGCGGTGGGTGAGTTTAAATATACAAATGTTGGTTACAATATTTACAGTGTTTTTGCAGATCGTTATTTTAAGCAAAGCTGGCAGGAAAAGTTACAAAATCAAATTTTTGAGCCCGCTAAAATGCTTTCAACCAGTGCTAAATCCTCCCACATTAAAGATAAATCGCGCATTGCTAAACCCTATTCTTTAACTAACCCCAAAAGTAGTGAACCACTTTATTTAGAAAAGCAAGATAGCACTATGCATGCTGCTGGGGGGATGTACGCGACCTCTAAAAATCTAGGGCGGTTTTTAATTGCTCAATTAAATCAGGGGTATATTGATGGTAAAGGCGTTTTTCCGTCAGAGGTAATTGCAAAATCCCATACTCAGCAAGTAACTACAGATACTGCTTTTTTAGATTTTAAGCGCGATGGCTATGCATGGGGCTGGTACACTGGTGATTATAAAAACCAGAGAATGTTACATCATTTTGGTGGCTTTGCAGGAGCCCATGCACATGTTTCATTTATGCCTGAAAAGAAAATTGGCCTTGTAATTTTAAATAATGAAGATTTTTTAAGTAGTCGTTTAACCAGTGTTATTGCTGATTACGTATATGGCTCACTTTTACAAGAGACAGGCATTAAAGAGTCTATAGCGCAAAGAATTGCATCGCTCAAAGGTAAACTAAGCGCAATAGATACAATGTTAGCGAAGCAGCAAAGTAAATTAAATAAAAGAGAGTTTTTACTTAGCCTACCAAAAGAAAATTATGTCGGGGAATATACTCATCGTTTGCTTGGCACAATGACGGTTAAATTGAACATTGAGGGTCGGTTTGATGTCACGTGGGGTGTTATGCACTCTAGATCTACAGGGATGGATAAAGTAGAGCAAATAAGGGTTCAAATGGAGCCGACTTCAGGAACAGTGATTCGTTTTGATGTGACTGAAAATGTAAATTCATTGTCTTATGGCGGGATAGTTTTTAACAAAATCGTAGAAAATAAACTCTGACCTTACTTATCTAAAGTTACTTTATTTAAGGTAAATCAATAACTTAAATTGTTGTAGCTCTGAGTGTATCAAACTTTAAGTTAAAATATATTTTAAAGCAGGGACTTAAGATTAAAATCAAGAAAAGGAACACACTTTTAAGCGTCATGTTCCTTATTTTGTTTTAGTTCAACTATTACGCTGCTACTTTTGGCCAATGCTCCAAAAACACTCTATAAATTAAAGTGCTTCAAAAGTAGCAGCTATGCCTTGCCTGCCGCTTGTACACATAGTGACTAGCCCGTATTTACTGTTAATACGCTTAAGTTCGTGCAGGGATTTTCTGACAAAATATATGCCAGTCCTTTTTTATTTTATTTATATTTAGACAGGAAATAGCAGATAAAACTACGAGTTATCTCAGATCTATTTTGGAGGTTGTGGGTGATTACACAAATCGCTAACAAGTGACTAATAAAGCCTGTTAGTGTGATATGTAATACGTTTTAGCCCATGCTTAATTGAATTACTCCCACACACTTTTCAGGGATAGAATTTTGTTGTGATTAACTATTATTAAAGGCTATTTGGTTTATTTCGAGTTTAAAGTCGCCTTGTTGTTTTTTAGCTATCATGATGCCTAGCTGCCTAATATCTTTAAAGTAAAAGTTAGGGTTTTGCTCAAGTATGCGCCCGCGAAAAGTTAGGCTAAAATCCGAAGGTGTAAAGTTCACTAGGTGCCATTCATCTTTGGTGGTTTTAAATGAAGTTGTATAGGCTGGACCATCTAAATATTGTGTTGTTCTTAATCTAAGTTGGTAAGTTTGGCCATCACCTTTAACGCGTAATGAAATTTGGTTAGCGGCTTGCTCATTGGTGTTAATGGCTGTGCGAACCGATGCAAACCCGCCGTT
Organism: Pseudoalteromonas sp. NEC-BIFX-2020_015; assembly: GCF_012952265.1. Lineage (NCBI taxonomy): Bacteria > Pseudomonadati > Pseudomonadota > Gammaproteobacteria > Alteromonadales > Pseudoalteromonadaceae > Pseudoalteromonas > Pseudoalteromonas sp. NEC-BIFX-2020_015. The sequence continues at coordinate 72,694 of NZ_JABCJL010000006.1, read as the reverse complement.
GTTTTCAAGTGATACAGTACCTGAAAAAACTAATGCGTCATCTTTTTCATACACTTGGCTTGTTGATAATCCACCCATTACAGAGTCATTGACTATATACCAACTTTGATTTGCGCTTACAAACCCCGACGGCAAAAGCAAACTTACGGCAACTACGGATGCAATATTATGTATTTTCATTGGTACGCCTCAGCGGTATAGTGGTTTAGGTATACAAACCTATCAATACGTATATTTACTAAAATTGTTCAATTATTTTTTAATATGTTGGGAAAAACATGAAATCAGAGACATTTTTTAAATGGGTATGGAACCTAAATGGGCTTATTATATTGTTAGGAATTGTAATAGGAACTTTGTTAATCTCATATCAACTCGCCAAACAATATTTAGCGATAATTATATTGAGCCACCGACGTTAAATTTAGCCGATGACAAAAACGAAGAAGAAAAATGGCGCTTGGGCTACCCGCAAAGAATAGGAAAAACGGACTTTTACTTTATAGAACTTGAATCTGAAAAGTTAACGATTGAAGCGGAAACAGAACGTGAGTTTGGCCAGGTTACAGAAAATTTTAATGGTTCTTCTTATTATAAATACAATGCAACACGCTCAAAGAATGTGATGTTTATAAATGGCAAAACAAACCATTCAAATTGGCTTTTTAGTACGACAGATCAATTGATTATTGATATTCAGCCACTCTATTTATCTGAATTTGACTCGCAATCAAGTGCGGCTGGTATTGCCTATGATGTTATTAAAAACGACACAAATAACGATGGCCTTTTAAACAGCGATGACAAAAGCACTTTTGCATTAAGTAAAACGGATGGGAGTGACTATAACGAGATTATTACAGGCTACGATAGTGTCCTTGAGTATGATGTAAATGAAGATGGCAATTTATTTGTACTATTTATAGATAATAGTGACGTGTTTTCAATGCTAGTTGATTTAACAACGTTTAAAATAACGAATAAAAAGCAACTTCCTAAAGTCGGGGGAATGTAATTATTAAAATACATAGCAATATTTACACTCTGTTACAGTAATTTGTCGAACAAAGCTGCAATCCGTATTTATGTTGTTATGATGATATAAAATAACAATATAAGGATAGTAAAGTTGAAATTACGTACTTTATTAACAGCAGTAGCCGTCGCAGTTGCACCTGCAATATCGCCAATGGCTTTTGCTTATGACACACAAGATACGCGTTTATTACGTTTTCCTGATATTCATAAAGAGTCAGTGACGTTTGTTTATGCCGGTGACATTTATATCGCCAATACAAAAACCGGTAAAAGCACGCGTTTAACTGATCATATTGGTTTTGAAACCTTTCCTAAATTTTCTCCTGATGGGTCAAAAATTGCTTTTTCGGCGCAATACAATGGCAGCCGCCAAGTGTATGTTATGAACCGCGATGGCAGCGAACTAAAGCAGCTGACTTACTATAACGACGTAGGTGTTATGCCACCTCGAGGTGGGTTTGACTACCGTGTACTTGATTGGACACCCGATGGTAAACATATCGTATTTAGAGCGAATCGTACACCGCATGGCAAACGTGTGGGTCGCCCATATATGGTACCCGCTGAGGGAGGCTTAGAACAACCATTAGCAATTCCTGAAACTGGCGGTGGTATGTTATCGCCAGATGGAAAACAGTATGTATATACCCCAATTGATCGTGAATTTCGTACGTGGAAACGTTCGCGTGGCGGGCGTGCTCAAGATGTATGGGTATACGATTTAGAAAATAATAAATCAACGCAATTGACCACTGACAGGGCAACCGATCAACAACCTACATGGGTGAACGACAACATTTATTATGTGTCGGATCGAGAGTACACGTTAAACTTGTACAAGCATCAAGACGGTAAAAAGCCAGTAAAAGTCACCCATCACAAAGATTTTGACGTACTTTGGCCATCAGCTGGGCCTGACGCCATAGTGTATGAAAATGGCGGTTACTTGTATCGCTTTGATGATGCAACCCAGCGCGAAGAAAAACTGACCATCAATGTACAAGGCAGTCGTGAATATGCCATGCCTTACAGCAAAAATGTCAGCGATTTCATTGATTCAATGGATGTATCTCATGATGGTAAGCGTGTAGTGTTTAGTGCGCGTGGCGAATTATTCTCTGTGCCAGTTAAAAATGGCCCAACACGTAATTTAAGCCATACGCCTAAAGGGCGTGAAATAGCGGCATCTTGGTCACCAAATGGCCGTTACATTGCATATATGAGTGATGAAAGCGGCGAGTATGAAATTTACATACAAGACAGAGCCAACAACAATAAGGTTAAGCAACTTACCAGTAATGGCAGTATTTGGCGTTTTGACCCTATTTGGTCGCCAGATAATAAAAAGCTATTGTTTGCTGATCAAAATCATACGCTTTGGTGGCTTGATATCAAAACGGGTAAACAGCACAAAATTGATACCGCAAAATATGAAGAAGATAGCTTAACCACGTATATTTGGTCACCTAATAGTAAAGACATTGTTTTTGTTAAAAATAATGAAAACCGCTATGCGTCGCTGTGGCATTACAATATTAAAGGTAAGCGAGTTACTCGCCTAACAGACGATATGAGCAGTGAAACAAATCCGGCGTTTTCGCCTGATGGACAACAGCTATATTTTACCTCAGAGCGAGACTTTAATTTAACCTTTAGTAGCTACGAATTTGATTACATGTTTAACAACGCAACGCGCCTTTATTCGGTTGCGGTAAACAGTAACATTAAGCCACTTAATGCCCCACTTACTGATGAAACAAGCATCGTTGATCTTAAAGCGGATAAAGACGATGAAAAATCAGCAAACACGCCAAGCAATCACATTGAAAGTGACGGCTTTATGGACCGTGTTGTTGCACTAAATGCGCCTGCTGGCAATTACCGCGCACTCACCGGTGTTAAAGAGGGCGTACTAACACTTTCATCTGGTGAGCTTAAATTAATCCCGATTGCGGTTGATGGTGAAATAGCGAGCGTTGCAGCGGGTGTTAATAGTTATAAAATATCAGCCAACGCAGAGCATATTATTGCGCGAGCAGGTGATAGTTTTAGTGTTATAAAACCAGCGCCTAAGCAAGACTTAAAAGCCACCGCATTAAACCTGCAAGACATGGTACTTAAAATTGATCCACAAACAGAATGGGCGCAAATGTACCGTGAAGGTTGGCGTACTTTGCGCGATTGGTTCTATGATGAAAATCATCATGGCCAAGATTGGGACGCAATTTTAAAACGCTATCAACCAATGGCAGATGCCGTTGCACACCGTGCAGACCTTGATCACGTATTAAGTGAAATAGCTGGTGAAATTAACTCTGGTCATATCTATGTAAACTCTGGGGATATGCCAAGAGCAACACGTTTACAACATGGTTTATTAGGTGCTGAAATTAGTGCGCATAAATCGGGTTTTGTAAAAATAGAAAACATTTTTAAAGGTGAAAACTGGCACGAAAACTTCCGTTCACCACTTAACGAAACAGGTATTAACGCAAGCGTTGGTGACTATATTGTTGAGGTGAATGGTCGTTCAGTAAAAGATGTTGTCAACTTTTATGAATTACTCGAAAACACGCAAGGCAAACCGGTTGAGTTATTGCTTAGTAAATCACCAAGTTTGAAAAAAAGCTGGAAAGTAACCGTAGAACCAATTGCAAGCGAAACAGGCCTGCGTTATTTACAATGGGCGCAATCACGTGCTGATTACGTTAATAAACTCTCAAATGGGCGTATTGGCTATGTACACTTGCCAAACACGCATTACGAGGGAAATCGTTCGTTATTTAAAAACTTTTTACCGCAAACAACCAAAGATGCAATGATCATCGATGATCGTTATAACGGTGGCGGATTTATTCCAGAGCACATGATCACTTGGCTGGCGCGTAAACCGCTAAACTATTGGAAGCGCCGTGGTGTTGAGCCAACTAAAACACCACAATTTGCTCACGATGGTCCAAAAGCGATGTTGATCAATGGCTACTCAAGCTCAGGTGGTGATGCGTTACCGTATTACTTCCGCCAAGCAGGCTTAGGTAAACTGATTGGTACACGTACGTGGGGTGGCTTAATTGGTATTTCAGGTAATCCAAGTCTTGTTGATGGCGGCTCAGTAATTGCAGCGACCTTTAGAATACTTGATAACGACGGTAACTGGATCATAGAAGATGAAGGCGTCAGCCCTGATATCGAAGTGATTGATCGTCCAGAGCTTATTCAGGCAGGCCAAGATCCATCGATTGAGCGCGCCGTTCAAGAGCTATTAAAAGAGCTTAAAGCGAACCCGAAAAAGCCACTTGTTGTGCCACCGGCACCAACTGAGTTTGGCAAGTCGTAAGGTTAATAGGCATTAATAATTGAGCCAGCATTTGCTGGCTTTTTTATGTTTTTACGGTAGGGCGTGTTTAAATTTACTGTAGGCGGGGCTTTATGCCAAGCAAATATGAGGTTTTACAATACAAGTGCGAGTTAAACTCAAGCTTAGAGGAACTGATATTAAATATTGTAGAACGCTTTTTATGGCGAAAAGGACGGTATAAATACGTGCTAAAGTTTAACATTCAAACAGCTCATCTAATTTAAAATATTCAACACCATCACCGGATTGTTTGCTGATATTACTCATCTTTTTTGCGACTTGTTGGCCTGTAATTGGCTTAAATTTTTTAAGCCCCGGTAGCATACATAATATAGGTAAAAGCACGCTGCCTAGCTTTTCACCAATGCGAAAGTCGTTGTCACGCTTCCCTAATAACAACGAAGGTTGAATAATACTAATACGCTTAATAGTCAGTGTTTTTACTGCATCTTCAAGCTCACCTTTCATTTTTAAATAGGCGTTATTACTGTGAGCATTTGCCCCACTGGATGACACTAATACATAATGTTTAACATCCATATTTGCTGCCAGCTTTGCTATTTGTAATTGGTAATTAAAATCAACTTTGCGTTGTGCACTAATAGAGCCTGCGGCTTTTTTAGTTGTGCCTAAACATGAAAATAATACATCTGCTTTGAGTAGGTCTGCATGTTGCGTTAAATTATTAAAATCAACCACGTAGTTAACTACTTTGTCATTGTTATAAGTAACCGGGCGACGCGTTAGCGTTATCACTTTTTCTATGTGACTTGCAGCGGTTAATTGCTCAACTAAATGATGGCCAACTAACCCCGTTGCACCTACAACAACCGCGACTTTATTTAGCATAGGTATCCTTAGGTATAAATTTGATATGTAGTTGCTAATAACCTGCGAGTGAGCTAACTATTTAGCTTACTCGCAGGTTGTTAGTTAACCCAAACTCGGAATAATAAACCTATTTCCAGTGGCTATTTGCAACGCTAACTACGTTGAATTTACTTGCAATAGACAAGCTTCGACGCGTAAATTCGCCTTGTTATCCCTGAAAATCACCGACAGGAGAGTTGAGTAAGTTTTTATAATTTTAAATCAATACGTTTGTAAATATCTTAACCCGAGTTCAGGTTAGCTATTTTGTTGCTGTATTTAAAATAACGATAGGTTCTAAAATATGTGTGAGGACTTGCTCATATTTACTATTGTCGGTTAAATCTGGCGTATGCAGATCTAAGCCAATCTCGAGATTGTAAGTTTTACTCTCTGGAGCATAGTATTGTATGGCAAGGCTTATAACAGACCTGAATTCAACTGATTTTATAGTCGCGATATGTTGTTCAACCCCATGCCAATTAGCAGTGCCATCAACCACTTTGATAGCGGTTTCTTTTGGATGAATAACTAACAGAGTGTCAACGCTTGGGTATTCCGCTGTAATGTTATTAAACGTGTGCTGCATTGCTGTTTGTATTAACTCAGCGTTGAGCTTACCTGTGTTGGTATCAAAAGCGCCGCCTTGCTCAATAATAAAGTCATTAAACACTGTTTGTGCTTGAGGGTTTAAGTTGGTCAATGTATGTTTTTTTGAGAAATTGGCAACGTTATTATCAAATGCTTCTCGGTAGAGTACTTTGTTACCGGTATTGGCTGTTGGTAACCATATATAGGCTAGATTGCGATGGGTTGCGGGCTTAGCGAATGTAATTGTATTCGCTGTCACGTTGGGGTCGCTATTGTATTGAATTAGTTTGCAACCGACTAAATTTAGCAAAGCGATGATGATAAAAATGTGCTTAATCATTTTTTCGTCTTCCAAGTGTCAATTGTCTCTAATGCGAATTGTAACGCGCTATCCAATTTTGCAGGGTCTTTAAATAATTTGTCGGCATCTTTAACAATAATTTCTTCATCGCTATTAAATTGCGCTACTAACTCAATGCCTCCAGAGCCCATAGTTAAAAGTGTGTCATACTCATCTCGAATACGGATATACACTCTGCTGCCTGGCACATAACCTTGTTCGTTTTGAAATAGTGATACAAATATATCACCACCATCGGCACCACCTTCAAGGTAAGACTCTTCTTGGCCATACCATTTGGCTACGTGGCCTAATAAAATACTGTTAGTAAAATGTGCGCGTACGGTATCAACACCTGCAAATACAAATGCATTTATACCTAGCTTAGTTTTTGTTGTGAAAAGGGCTTTTTTCCAGAGTTCATTACGTAGGTTTTCATTTTCTTGACCAGTAAGCGGGTCATATAAGTTGTCAGCGTTGTCTAATAATTGATGAAATACAGTATAAACTTCGCTGGCATCGACTACTTTAAACCCACGCTCTTCAAGTGCTTTTTTTATAGGTGTCTTATAATGACTTTCTAATTGTTGTTCAAAGTAAGTGAGATCTTCTTCAACATAAAAACCGCCAAATCCGAGTACCTGATGGTTTGATTTTAATTGTGCCGTATTCATGTAATTAGGTGAAGAGTTACAGCCACTAAGTGTGATAAGGATAATAATAGTAAAAATATATCTCATAATAATTCCTGAAAAATGAGTGTAAAATTAAAGTAATTTGATACCAATTTTAGCGAACGAAGTGAGGGTAAGGTGCCTGTATTCACTTCCTCCGACTTGCGAGCGCCAGTTAATTTTGGCTTTTTTATTATTCAAGCTGCTATCAGTATAAAAAATTAAGTATTTGGCTTCCTCTGGTAGAGTAAATTGTGTTTTGTAATATAGATTACCATCCAAGTCTAAGGTTGTTGGTAAGCCATATTCCCATGCTTCATAAGGTTTAAGGTGTTTAATAACCTGCTTTGATTTATCTAAAATCAGTAACTGTGGATAAACCAGTGTTGCAGTTTGAATAAAAGCACCATTGGCGTGACTAAAAACTTGAGCAAAACGACTATTGTGTGGTTTTTCAATCGCAATGAACGGGCTTTTAGCCTCGTTAAAAAGCCTGACTGCCTGCTTTTCTAAATCAAAGTAAGTAAGCTGCTTTGGTTGTTGTGCTACGAATTTAATCGATTTTAAGTCCGAGCAGCATGCAGTACGGTTATTTAACTTGATTAGATCACTTCCAGGCGAATTAGCGCAAGAAGATAAGAACAGAGGTAAGAGCAATGCGGTCGCTAATTTTTTCATAACTTTTATTAGGTATTATTTATGTGTAAATAATACCTAATCTGGAACAAGACTAAAATATATAAAACTTGAATATGTGACACAATGTAAATGAAATTAAACAAATTATGGGGGGGAAGCTGTGTTACTCCAAATAATCGGTGGTATTTAACTACACAAGAAACAAAGTGAAGCATACTTGCAAATATGCATAAACGTATTTAAAAATAACTATAAAATTGAAAAGGCACTTTATGAGTATCATAACTTTAACGACTCACAATAATATTGCGATTTTAACTTTAACAAATGGTGAAAATCGTCAGAACCCACAATTTGCGCAGCAACTCAAACAGATGCTTGCAAAGGTTGTTGAAAATCAAAACCACAAAGCGCTCGTGATCACTTCAAACGATGAAAAGTGCTGGAGCTTAGGTATTGACACTGACTGGCTATTACCTGCAATGAAGGCAAAAAACGCCGATGAAATTCGTACTTTTATGTACGATATGGACGATGTATTTAAAACGTTACTACTTTTCCCAATGCCAGTGATTGCTGCTATTAATGGCCATGCTTTTGGTAACGGTGCAATTTTAGCTTGCGCCTGTGATTTTAGATTTATGCGCGGCGATCGTGGGTTCTTTTGTTTCCCTGAAGTGGATTTATCTATTCCATTTTTACCGGGGATGATAGCTTTTGTAAAAAAAGCGATACCTTATTATCGTTTTAACGAAATGAAGCTAACAGGGCGCCGAGTATCTGGAGCCGAGCTGGCTATTGATCACGTTATTGAGAAAGCCTCAACTGACCAAGAAAACTTATTAGCCGATGCAATGCAGTTTGCAGCCACGTTTGATAAAAAGCGCACTATTTTTGCCGAGCACAAAAAGCGCTTACACAAAGACATTATTCAGATCATTGATGAAGAAAATAAACCATTCATCGATAAGCTAGCCTTGATGGTTTAAGTTATAAATCGCCCCTAGATTGAACAAATTTCAATCCACAAAGGTCAATACGCCCTAGTGAAAAACTAATATGGTTGTATTAAATTTATTCAATTGCATCAGGTTTTTGTACCTGTACACTCTCCGTGTAGTTAACATTTTGTTGCTATGTATATATTGTGTAACTCAAAGGAACGAAAATGAAAAATAAAATTATAGTAATGACATTGGCACTTGGTTTTATCTCTGTAAGCTCAATAGCTGCAACCTCTACTGGTTGGTGGCGTACTGTGTCGGTTCAGGCATCTGCAAGCACTCCTGCAGATCACAATGAAGTATGTGCGCGTGCAGAGAGCAGCTTAAGAGCACAGTACAGTGATGTTACTGAGGTAAGATTACGCCCTAGTTTTGATATGTATTCAGGTACTTTGTATTGCAATGCAATTGGTCAAACACAACAATAATAATAAACTTTTGATTGTTAATAGCATCATCTTTAGGTGATGCTATTTTTTAATTGTTAGAAGGCTTGGTTTCAGAGTAGGCTTTACTGAACATTAGCAGGCACCCACCAACCCCCATCAATACCACTGCAATCCACACTGGCAAATTACCATATTGACTATAAATACTGTCGCCTTCGATTAATTTAATTTCAGCTTTAAGTACGTCAGCTTTAAACTGTGGCATGTTTAATTGAGTGTTACTAATAGGATCGTACACGCCGCTGATACCGTTGTTAGTAACACGAATAAGTGGGCGTTGTAACTCAAGGGCACGCATTCGTGCTATTTGCATATGCTGGTGGGGTCCGTGTGAGGCACCAAACCATGCATCATTGCTGACGGTAAATAAAATATCAGAGTCATTGCGATAATTACCTCGGACTAAATTGGCAAAGGCTATCTCGTAGCAAATGGCTGGCAGGATATTTAAACCGTTAGCACGTAGGTTATTTTGCACTTCATCGCCGCGAGTGAATGATGACATGGGTAAATCAAATAATGGTGCGATAGGGCGCAATATCTCTTCAAACGGTACGAATTCACCAATAGGGAGTAATTGATGCTTTTGATAGCGGTTATTGCCTAGGTATTGATAATGGCCATGCTCATCATCACGCTCTTTATTACCAAGTACTATAAGAGTATTGAAAATAGCGCGAGTATGGCGCTGATAGTCAACAATACCCGTTATGAGCGCTGTATTATTAAAGGATGCAGCACTATCAAGACCCGCTAAAAAACTATCAGCGAGGGCTTCTATTTCGGGGACTGCGGCCTCTGGCCAAACGATTAAATCAGTATTCCAATTTGGCCGAGTCATGTCTTGATATTTGCTCATGGTGGCCCAAAATTCACTGGGTTCAAAACGTAGGTTTTGTTTGATATTACCTTGTACGAGCAGTGTATTAATCGTTTTATCACTGTATTTATTATCATGGCCTACAACACCTATAACGCTGATAAGTCCAATGATCGCAGTGCTGATCAACGTGGTTTTTATTTCTTTATCAAAGATTAAGCGATACAGCGAAAAACCAATGGTTATACATATTAATGTTAAGCCAAACTCACCAACTATAGGGGCTAAATAATTAAGTGGGCTGTCGGTTTGGGTATAGCCAAAACTTAACCAAGGAAAACCTGTAAGTACTACACCACGTAGGTACTCAGTTATAGCAAAGGTGCTAATAAGTAATAAACCGTAGCTATTAGGCCCACTGGCAAAGCGTGCAGAGAGCGCAAAGGCAAGTGCCGGATAGATAGCTAAATAAGCGCATAACAGCACCATCAATAGCAATGAGGCTACTAATGGCATTCCGCCAAAGGTGGCGATAGATACATGCACCCAGCTTATTCCTGCACCAAACCAGCCAAGGCCGAATATAAACCCATATTTAGCGGCATGTTTGCTGGCTAATTTACCATATTGGTTTTTTGATGTATGTGTACTATGGATTGCTACTGCTATGCAGGCAAAGGTGAGGGGCCAAATCTCAAAAGGAGCATAGCTTAGCGTTAAAAAGAGGCCCGCAAATAATGCGAGCCATGCTTTTTTATCTTTTGCTAAGTTTAGGCAATTAGTCAGTATTGTCTTCACTATCGCTGTCATCAGCCTTTGGTACGGTCACTTGTAATTGCAGTAAGCGTCGGCTATCTGCATTAGTGACTTTAAATTGTAGACCATCGATTAAAATGGTTTCGCCGCGTCCAGGCATATGACCAAAGGCATGTAGCACTGTACCACCTATTGTGTCGGCGTCTTGACTGCTATAGCCACTTTTAAATTTTTCATTAAAGTCATCAACGGGTGTTAGCGCTTGAACAATAAACACATGTTTTGCAACTTGACGAATATCTTGTTGCTCTTCTTCTTCATCATGTTCATCTTCAATCTCACCAACGATGAGTTCAAGAATATCTTCAATGGTAACTAAACCGGATACACCGCCATATTCATCAATAACAAGTGCCATATGATAGCGTTGTTGGCGAAATTCATTAAGCAATGTATCAACACGTTTACTTTCAGGTACAACTACCGCTGGGCGTAAATAATCGCGCAGTGATGGCAGTTGATCATCTTTATTTAAAATTAACGGCAGTAAATCTTTTGCTAGTAAAATACCTTCTATATGATCTTTATCTTCACATACCACCGGAAAGCGTGAATGTGTTGAATGAACCATCATTGGAATTAGTTCTTCCAGTGGAGCGTCAACTTCAAGGGTGATCATTTGTGAGCGCGGGATCATGATGTCTCGCACTTTAAGCTCAGACACGCCAAGCACACCTTCAATCATCTCTTTGGTTTCAGGATCAATTACATCCCGTTCTTGCGCGTCGGCAATTACCTCAACCAGCTCTTCTCTATTCTGGGGTTCCCCTTGCAACATTTGGGTAATTTTACCCAACCAGGTCTTGCCAGAAGAACCCTGGCTAGTCTGCGAGTTATCGTCGCTCATTGCGTCTATTTGCTCCGTAAATTTAAATATCGTCCCGATATGGGTCTGCTATGCCTAGATCAGCTAGTAATTGCTTTTCTATGCTTTCCATCTCATTCGCATCTTCATCCTTTATATGGTCAAATCCAAGTAAATGCAAGCATCCGTGGATCACCATATGGGCAAAATGGTCATGAAATGTCTTTTCTTGCTCAATTGCTTCAGCCAATACGATGGCTGGGCAAATAATTAAATCACCGACTAAAGGTATATCTATGCCAGGTGGTGCTTCAAATTCAAACGACAACACATTGGTTGGTTTATCTTTACCACGGTAGTCATTATTGAGTTGCTGGCTTTGTGCTTCATCAGCAATAACAATGCTTAGTTCTGATTCATCACGGTATTGGCTTAATGCTTTATTCGCCCATAGCGCAAATTGCTCAAGGGTAGGCAAGTTGTCAAACTCACAGGCTATTTGTAAATCAAGTTCAGTGTTCACGGCATTACTCTTTAGTAGCAAGTTGATCTTGCTCTTTATTTGCTAGCAAATCTTTGGCGCGCTGTTTTTCTGCACGCTTTAGGCGATCCGCTTCATCATTACGCTCATACGCTTCAACTATGCGCGCAACAACAGGATGGCGAACTACATCATGGGACTGGAAAAAGTTAAAGCTTATTTCTTCTACATCGCTAAGTACTTCAATGGCGTGGCGAAGTCCTGAACGTGCCCCACGAGGTAAATCTACTTGAGTGATATCGCCGGTGATCACTGCCTTTGAATTAAAACCAATACGAGTTAAGAACATTTTCATTTGTTCAACCGTGGTATTTTGGCTCTCGTCTAAAATAATAAAGGCATCGTTAAGTGTACGACCGCGCATAAAAGCCAGTGGTGCAACTTCAATGATGTTTTGCTCAAGTAGTTTTTCTACTTTTTCAAAACCAAGCATTTCAAATAGTGCATCGTAAAGCGGGCGCAGGTATGGGTCTATTTTTTGACTTAAATCACCCGGTAAAAACCCCAATTTCTCACCTGCTTCAACAGCAGGGCGGGTTAGTAAAATACGGCGAATTTCTTGACGTTCTAAGGCATCAACGGCGGCGGCTACGGCTAAATAGGTTTTCCCCGTTCCTGCCGGACCAATACCAAAAGTGATATCGTGACGAAAAATATTTGAGACGTAATGACCTTGGTTATCATTGCGTGGTTTTATAACGCCACGACGCGTTTTGATGACAACTTCTTTGCCATATTCACTTAGCTCGTCTTGCTCTAATGCTTTTGATTCACTAATTGCTAGATGTACTGCGTTAGCTTCAATGTCAGTAATAACACCGCGTACAGGCTGGGTCTCGACATACAAATCTTTAACGATTTCCATGGCTGCAAAGGCACTGGTTGTTTTACCTGTGATTTTAAAGTAGTTGTCGCGGTGAGTAATTTCAACACCTAAACGGCGCTCAATATGTTTGATATTTTCGTCAAACGGGCCACATAAAGCACAAAGACGCTTGTTGTCGGAGGGTTCTAAATAAATCTCTAATTTTTTTAATTGATTACTCAAAATTGCTTCCTATTTTAATGTGCCAGCGAGGCTGGCACGTCAATATCGCCTAAGGAACGAAAGTTGCCACACCTAATTCGTCAGGTGTTACTTGCGGTTCAGGTTGTGCAGCTTTGCTTAAAATATCAGCAGGTGCAACATCGCGGCGCAAGTTCATTTCTGATTCTGTTCGAATTAGGTCACCACGTAAAGAGTTAGGCAGCGCCTCTGTGATACGTACATCAACGAACTGGCCGATCACCGTGTGTGGGCCTACAAAGTTAACAACGCGGTTATTTTCAGTACGTCCACGCAATTCCATCGGGTTTTTCTTTGATGGGCCTTCCACTAAAATACGTTGTTCGGTATCAAACATTTGACGGCTAATTTGCTGCGCCATTTGAGTAATACGGTTTTGTAACAAGTATAAACGTTCTTTTTTCTCTTGCTCAGATACATCATCAGGCAAGTCCGCGGCAGGTGTACCTGGGCGCGCACTGTAGATAAAGCTAAAGCTCATATCAAAACCAATATCGTTGATAAGGTTCATTGTCGCTTCAAAATCCATTTTGCTTTCACCAGGGAACCCAATGATAAAGTCAGATGACATACTTAAATTAGGACGAATTTTACGTAATTTACGAATTGTCGATTTGTACTCAAGCGCGGTATGTCCACGCTTCATTAGATTAAGAATACGATCCGAGCCACTTTGTACTGGTAAATGTAAGTGATCGACAAGTTCAGGTACATCGGCATAAACTTCAATGATATCTGGTGTAAATTCTACCGGGTGCGATGTGGTGTAACGAATACGGTCAATACCATCAATCGCTGCAACATAACGAATTAAATCAGAGAAGTAACAAATTTCGCCATCGTGAGTTTCACCGCGATATGCATTTACGTTTTGACCCAGTAAGTTTACTTCACGTACGTTTTGTTCTGCTAATTGGGCGATTTCTAATAATACATCATCAAGCGGGCGGCTTACTTCTTCGCCACGAGTATAAGGTACTACGCAAAAGGTACAGTATTTAGAGCAGCCTTCCATGATAGATACAAACGCTGACGGGCCATCCGCTTTTGGCTCTGGTAAACGGTCAAACTTCTCAATTTCTGGAAATGAAATATCAACCACTGAGCTGCCTTTGTTACCTTGCACTTGTTTGATCATTTCAGGTAAGCGGTGCAGAGTTTGCGGGCCAAAAATAACGTCGACAAATGGCGCACGTTGGCGAATTGAATCACCTTCTTGCGATGCAACACAGCCACCAACGCCGATAATAAGTTCAGGTTTATCATCTTTTAATAATTTCCAGCGGCCAAGCTGATGAAATACTTTTTCCTGTGCTTTTTCGCGAATTGAACAGGTATTGAGTAAGATTACATCTGCGTCTTTAGCTTCATCGGTTAACTGGTAACCGTTAGTTGCATCGAGAAGATCAGCCATTTTCTGAGAGTCGTATTCATTCATCTGACAACCCCAGGTTTTAATATGCAGCTTTTTACTCATTGAAATATAGCCTCGTTTTCAATTCGGTAGTGGCACAAAAATGTGCTAGAAACAGGATTAAGTGATGCGAAATTTTACTGTTCGCGAACTTAAAGGACGCGTATTTTATCTGGATACCCGCCCAGATCCAAGTATAGTTTTTATCTTTGTGATTTGAAATCAAACAAAGCCTTATTTGCGATGTATTAACAGTAAACTCATTGGCACTTGTAAATAGAAATACGATACAATCAAACGTACTGAAAATAGCCAAATTAGCGATTTAAAAATGATGAAAAATAAGGTTATTGTTGTCGGCGGCGGCATGGTTGGTGCTGCCACGGCTGTTAAGCTTGCTAAACAAGGGTGTCAGGTTCGAGTAATTGAGCACCGTGTAATAAACCCTGAGACTGTTTTAGCAAGTACAAGGGTTGATATTCGTGTTTCTGCAATCAATCGCTTTTCAGAGCATTTATTAGATGAATTAGGTGCAATGCCTATTTTAAAAGCGCATCGTCATGCCCCTTACCAACAATTAGAAGCATTTGAGCGTTCAGGCGATAACTTATTGTTTGATTGTCACGATATCAATACCACGCATTTAGGTCATTTAATTGAAAATAATTTAATTCAAGCAAGCATTTGGCAACAGTTTGCTGAGCATAATATTGAGGTGATTGAAATAACCCAGCCACTGTCAAAAATTGAAGAAACGGATCAGTACGTCACGTTACATTATGGCGAGCAGCAATTTAGTGCAGATCTAGTGGTTGCAGCCGATGGCGGGCAATCATTACTACGTAAAAAAGCAGGTATAGGTGTAACAGGTTGGCAGTATGGGCAGCATTGTATGGGGGTTTTAATAAAGTTAGATGCCCCCCAGCAAGTTAAAACATGGCAGCAATTTAAACCCTCTGGCCCCGTCGCATTTCTACCCATGCAAGCACCTTACGCTAATTTAATTTGTTACCACGATGCAAAGCAACTAAAACAATGGCAACAACTTTCAGCGGTCGAACTAAAGCAACAAATCCTTAAACATTTTCCACCTTTAGCTGGGGATTTTGACGTGATTGACCACGCTGTTTTTCCGTTAGCGCGTCAACATGCAAATAGCTATTCGCACGGGCGAATTGTTTTAGTGGGTGATGCGGCACATACCATAAACCCATTAGCTGGGCAGGGGGTTAATTTAGGTTTTCAAGATGTTGTTGCCTTGGCAAAAATCCTGCACAACTGCAATGATGTTGGAGCTAAAATACAATTAAAGCATTATGAGCAAACACGTAGAAAGGCAAATTTACTCATGATGAGCATGATGGACGCGTGCTACTTTGGTTTTTCAAATCAAGTTGCGCCATTAAAATGGGCACGTAGCCAATTTTTAAAAATGGCGAATGACTCAGGCTTTTTAAAAAATCAGCTTTTAAAATACGCAATAAGTGGACAATTGAACTAGATTAAAGTTATCGGTAAGAAAGCTTTAGTCTGAACTTCAATTTTATAAATGCACGAATCACTTCGTGCATTTTATTATAGACACAAAAAATTGACCTTCTCATACCCGAGCATAAAAAGCTTTTTTGCTAACTTTTGCCACTTGTTTGCATTTTAAAGCGTTCGGAAATTTACGAGTTCATTAATCATCTTTAAATTGCACGCAACCTGATTATAGAAGCGTAAATGTGAATAATTTTTTTATTTTCATAATTTTAGCAGGTACTTTTCTTTTAGGTGTGAGTTTAAAGCCTACCTTTTTGATTTATAAAAAGACAAATAGCTCGCAGTGGGGCTTACTATTGCTGTTAATTATATTTTTTATAATGGCTTATTGGTGGGTGATTTATTATTTCTTTACTCAGGGTGTGGATACCTTTGTTGCTTCTAGTGTGTCATTGATCTTATTTGGTGGCAGTGGTTTTGTTGTACTAGTTACTCGATTAAGTTTAAGCAGTATTATTAAAATAGAAAGAGTAAGCGCACAGCAACGTTTTTTAGCTGAGCATGATGTCCTCACTCGCCTACCAAATAGAAATAAGTTTTTCCGCATTCTTAAAAAGCAAATCAGTCTCAATAATTCATTTACGCTATTTTTCATAGATTTGAATGGATTTAAGCAGGTAAATGACAGGTTCGGCCATCAATACGGTGATGAGCTATTAAGTTTACTCTCTCAAAGCTTGCGCCAGCACTTATCCGGAATTGCTAAGGTATATAGAATCGGTGGCGACGAATTCGCGCTTATTTTATTTTCACGAACAGAAAAAAAATATGTCAATTGTGTCACTGCTATTAATACAGCAATCAGTTTACCTTTTTCAATCAGGGAGCAAAAAATAACGGTCATGCTGAGTATTGGTGTGAGTCGGTTTCCAGATAGTAGCCAACACCAGCATGAGCTGCTGATACAAGCTGATTTGGCTATGTATGAAGCAAAAAGGACGGCTCAGCAAGTTGTTGCTTACTTTCCGGAATTAGGACACAGGGCGCGTGAATTAAGTGAGATGTCTACACGGATAGAAAAAGCATTGCAAGATAATGAATTTGAGTTGCACTTGCAGCCTATATTATCGGCTTTTGGTGGGCAGTTACATGGTGCTGAAGTCCTTATACGCTGGCCTCAAAAAAATGGGGAGTTTATACCACCAAATAAATTGATATCTGTGGCAGAACAAACAGGGTTGATTTTACCTTTATCTCAATGGATTGTATTAAATTCGTTCAAACAGTTGAAAAAGCTAAAGGCGCACGGGTTTTATGGTTTTCTTCATATAAATCTGTCACCTAAAGATTTGGAAAGCGAGGAGTTTTATTATTTTATTGAAATGCTAGTTGAATTGGATCCAAGTGTGAGTAAATCAATTATTTTTGAGATCACTGAAAACGCGATGATGACCAATTTAAATGCTGCGCGTAAAATGATGTCTAAATTGAGTAAGATGGGTTTTAAGTTCAGTGTGGACGATTTCGGTACTGGTTTCTCTTCACTGGTCTTATTAAGAGAATTGCCAATAGACCAAATAAAAATAGATCAATCATTTATAAAAAACATGCTCAATGAGCCAGCTGCATATGCAATCGTTGAATCTACAATATTTTTAGCGAGTAGGCTTAATTGTAATGTGGTTGCTGAAGGTATCGAAGAAAAGAAAGTTGAACAGGCATTAATTAAGTTAAACTGTGATTATGTTCAAGGTTTTTTCTACAGTAAAGCATTGAGTATAGATTGCTTTAGAAAGCGGTATTTAAGATAGGTAATACTAAGAAGATATAAAATTGGCTGGGATACCAGGATTTGAACCTGGGAATGCCAGGATCAAAACCTGGTGCCTTACCGCTTGGCGATATCCCAACTCTAAATTTTACTAGTTTTAGTTCTAAGTAAGAACATGGTGCGGAAGGAGAGACTTGAACTCTCACAACCTAAGTTACTGGAACCTAAATCCAGCGCGTCTACCAATTCCGCCACTCCCGCATACTAATTCATTCTTTAACAACTTTCCTTGGTAGAGGAAGTTGGCTGGGATACCAGGATTTGAACCTGGGAATGCCAGGATCAAAACCTGGTGCCTTACCGCTTGGCGATATCCCAACAAAGAATTATTTGATAATTTTAGTTCTTATCAAGAACATGGTGCGGAAGGAGAGACTTGAACTCTCACAACCTAAGTTACTGGAACCTAAATCCAGCGCGTCTACCAATTCCGCCACTCCCGCATACTATTTTTCATTCTTTTACAACTTTTCTTGGTAGAGAAAGTTGGCTGGGATACCAGGATTTGAACCTGGGAATGCCAGGATCAAAACCTGGTGCCTTACCGCTTGGCGATATCCCAACAAAGAATTATTTGATAATTTTAGTTCCTATCAAGAACATGGTGCGGAAGGAGAGACTTGAACTCTCACAACCTAAGTTACTGGAACCTAAATCCAGCGCGTCTACCAATTCCGCCACTCCCGCATACTTTGTGTTATAAAACACTTGGTAGTTATTTTAAACTCTTTATTGAGCCGCAATTTAACTCTTGCAGAGCCATTTCAAAAGAAATGGTGGCTAAGACGGGATTTGAACCTGTGACCCCATCATTATGAGTGATGTGCTCTAACCAGCTGAGCTACTTAGCCATTGTTGGCTGGGATACCAGGATTTGAACCTGGGAATGCCAGGATCAAAACCTGGTGCCTTACCGCTTGGCGATATCCCAACAATAAACAAGTGATAATTTTAGTTCTTATCAGAACATGGTGCGGAAGGAGAGACTTGAACTCTCACAACCTAAGTTACTGGAACCTAAATCCAGCGCGTCTACCAATTCCGCCACTCCCGCATACTTTGTGTAATTAAACACTTGGTAGTTATTTTAAACTCTTTATTGAGCAACAAAAAATAAATGGTGGCTAAGACGGGATTTGAACCTGTGACCCCATCATTATGAGTGATGTGCTCTAACCAGCTGAGCTACTTAGCCATCTTTTTTGTTTGCACTTCATCGTTGAGTGCGGGGCGTATTATGCTGATATGACCCAAATTCGTCAACACCTTTTTTGCAAAAAAACACGTATCTTTGTTTGTTTGCAGGAAAAATAAGCTAAGCGGCTAAAATTTAATAAAAATGATGGTTTTTTGACTGCTGTATTAAGTTCATTTTGCATTTTTTAGGAACTAGGTTGAGAAAAGAATATCTTTTAGTTGGATCTTATATAGAAGAGTTTGCTGTGTTGGTGAATAAAATAGACGTTTGGGCTTGTTTAATCGACCAAGAGTGTAATGATGTAATCGATATTGAAAGTATTAAATAGAATTTTGGGGCTAAAAATAAAAAAGGCTCGTAAATGAGCCTTTTAAATACTAATAAAAGAAGAGATTATTAAACGTTGAACAAGAAGTTCATTACGTCGCCATCTTTAACTATGTATTCTTTACCTTCTTGACGCATTTTACCTGCTTCTTTTGCACCACTTTCACCCTTGAAGGCAACAAAGTCATCAAAAGCGATAGTTTGTGCACGGATAAAGCCACGCTCAAAGTCAGTATGAATTTTACCTGCGGCTTGTGGTGCTGTTGCGCCTACAGGGATTGTCCATGCACGTACTTCTTTTACACCTGCAGTAAAGTAGGTTTGTAAATGCAGTAGTTCATAGCCACCACGGATCACTAAATTCAAACCAGGCTCATCAAGACCTAGATCGGCCATAAACTCAAGCTTGTCTTCGTCATCAAGTTCAGAAAGCTCAGATTCGATTGCGGCACATACAGGAACCACGACAGCATCTTCTGCTGCGGCAATTTCACGAACGCGATCAAGATATGGATTATTTTCAAACCCATCTTCAGCAACGTTTGCAATATACATCGTTGGTTTGATGGTTAAGAAGTTAACTGAGGCAATAGCTGCTTTTTCTTCTTTAGTTAATGTTAAAGAACGTAAAGTTAGGCCTTCATCAAGGTGTACTTTTACTTTTTCAAGTACGGCATTTTGTTCTTTAGCGTCTTTATCGCCACCTTTGGCTTTTTTCGCATTACGGAAAAGTGCTTTATCAGCGCTATCCATATCAGCAAGTACTAACTCGGTGTTGATCACATCAATATCATCTGCAGGATCAATAGTACCTGCAACGTGAATAATGTTTTCATCTTCAAAGCAGCGAACTACGTGGCCAATAGCATCGGTTTCACGAATGTTAGCTAAAAATTGGTTACCTAAACCTTCACCTTTTGAAGCGCCTTTTACAAGACCTGCAATATCCACAAATTCCATACTTGTTGTAAGGATGCGCTGTGGATTTACAATTTTTGCAAGTTCGTCTAGGCGAGGATCTGGCACCGGTACCACACCCGTATTAGGCTCAATGGTACAAAAAGGAAAGTTAGCGGCTTCAATACCCGCTTTGGTTAATGCATTGAAAAGTGTTGATTTACCAACATTAGGCAAACCGACGATGCCACATTTGAAACCCATAGTAAGATACCTTGTTTAGATTCGTTTAAACGGTTTTACTTAATACCTAAGCTACTAGGGTTTAAACGAATGTAGTCTGTTTTGTGCTTTTAACACACCGTCTTTTGCAAGTATTTCCATACAGCGAACTGCTTCATCAACTGCGGCATCCATTTTTTCTTGGTCTGCTTTGGCTGCTTTTCCAAGCACCCAACCAGTCACCATTTCACGATGTCCAGGATGACCTACACCTATTCGTAAACGCATGAAATCTTTTTGATTTGCCATCTTTGCAATAATGTCTTTTAACCCATTATGGCCACCGTGTCCGCCACCTTTTTTTAATTTGGCAACACCGGGATCGAGATCCAATTCATCGTGAGCAACTAAAATGCTCTCAACGGGGATTTTGAAAAAGTTGGCTAAACTACCGACTGCTTTACCACTTAAATTCATATAAGTAGTGGGGATCAGTAATTTGAATTCTTGACCTTGGATGATCACTTTACCTGTAAGGCCGTGATACTTAGGATCGTGTTTTAGCGTGCAGTTATAGCGTGCAGCGAGTTGCTCAATGAACCAAGCACCTGCATTGTGGCGTGTGTTTGCGTATTCGGGGCCTGGATTAGCCAGGCCCACAAGCATTTGAATAGAATTCAAGGTGCAAACCTAGAAATTATTCTGCAGCTTCGTCTTCAACTGGCGCAGCTTTGTTAGCTTTGATAGTTACGATAGACTGGTCGTGATCAGCACCTTTCGCTAAATCAACAGATGAAACACCTGCAGGAAGTTTAACGTCAGAAATGTGGATTGAATCACCGGCTACTAAAGCAGCAACGTTAACTTCAACGAACTCAGGAAGTGCTTTTGGAAGACACGTGATTTCGATTTCAGTTAATTGGTGAACAACCGTGTTACCAGCTTTAGTTACTACGTCTTCACCGATAAAGTGAACAGGCACTTTAGTGTGAAGTTTGTGAGCAGCATCTACACGTTGGAAATCAAGGTGAGTGATCTTAGGCTTGAACGGGTGACGTTGAATATCTTTAAGGATAGCTTCAACTTTTTCACCAGCGATATCAAGAGTAAGAATGTGAGTGTAGAAACCTTCACTTTCTTGTGCTTTGATCATATCTTTATGTTCAAAAGTAAGAGTCGTAGCTTCTTTATCTGCACCGTAAAGGATAGCAGGAACTTTGTCTTCGCGACGTAGGCGGCGGCTCGCACCTGTACCAGTTTCTGTGCGTAGTTCTGCATTAAATGTATATGTTTCGTTAGACATGATGTCTCCAATAATTAAAAGAGTTAGGGCCTTTGCGACCAAGGTCCCTAGCCAAAAGGCGCGCTATCATAACACCACCCCTAACTAAAATAAACAACGGGTATAAAAAAAGCACCTTAAAGGTGCTTTATTATAATCAGTGTGTCTGTAACTAATAAGTTTAGTGTTCAAACATTGCTGAAATAGATTCTTCGTTGCTGATACGGCGAATTGTTTCAGCTAGCATGTCTGCAAGAGTTAACACTTTGATTTTATCAATTGCTTGTAATTCAGCAGACAGTGGAATTGAGTCAGTAACAATGACTTCATCAATGACAGAATTACGGATGTTTTCTACCGCTTGTCCTGATAATACAGGATGGGTTGCATAAGCAAACACGCGTTTTGCGCCATGTTCTTTAAGTGCTTCTGCAGCTTTGCACAATGTACCACCGGTGTCGATCATGTCATCAACAATAATACAGTCACGACCTTCAACATCACCAATGATATGCATTACTTGAGAAACGTTCGCTTGTGGGCGACGTTTATCGATGATAGCTAAATCTGTGTCGTTTAATAATTTTGCAATTGCGCGAGCACGTACTACACCACCAATATCAGGTGATACAACAACAACATCATCAAACTTACGTTCTTTCATGTCTTCTAGTAATACAGGGCTACCAAATACGTTATCTACTGGCACATCAAAGAAACCTTGAATTTGCTCAGCATGTAAGTCAACCGTAAGAACGCGGTCAACACCAACACTTGATAAGAAGTCTGCAACAACTTTAGCTGTGATTGGAACACGGGCAGAACGTACACGACGGTCTTGACGTGCATAACCAAAATAAGGAATGACGGCTGTAATGCGACCTGCTGATGCACGACGTAATGCATCAACCATAACAATAAGCTCCATTAAGTTATCGTTAGTAGGGGCGCAGGTTGATTGCACAATAAAAACATCCGAGCCACGAACATTTTCATTAATTTGAACACTGATCTCACCGTCGCTAAAACGGCCAACAACAGCATCGCCAACTTCAATATATAAACGTTTTGCAACTTTTTGAGCTAAGTCAGGTGTTGCGTTACCAGCGAAGAGCTTCATGTCAGGCACGGTAGGGTTCCTCAGGCACTGAATTTTTGGACTAACAAGCGATGCAAACGCGTCGCATGTTAACTTTAATTTTATTTACTTGTACGTTACTTCATTGCTTCAATGTATAGCGTTCAACTGCGTATGGGCAGGAGAGATATTAACGCTACTGGCAATAAAACCACTCCATGTTTTGGGGAGGTTTTCAAGAACAAGTTGCGCTTCTTTTTGCGTTGCAAATTCAGCAAAACAACATGAACCTGTGCCAGTCATCTTTGACGGAGCGTATTTTAGCAACCACTGGAGGGTCTTTTCAACCTCAGGACAAAGCTTTTTAACTAATGACTCACAATCGTTGCGTAAAGTCTGTTGCTGCCAATCGCCTTTGAGCTTAGGAGTATCACGTTTTAAATCGGGGTGAGTAAATATTTTAGCCGTACTTATATGTTCGTTTGGATGAACGACGCAAAACCACTTTTTTTCTAGCTCAACATCGACTAACTTCTCACCAATGCCTTGTGCTAAGGCGCTTCTACCATTTATGAACACGGGCACATCGGCTCCAAGTTTTATTCCTAATTGGGCTAATTCATCCAATGATAAGTGACATTTCCATAATTTATTAAGTGCTAAAAGCGTGCTTGCAGCATCGGATGAACCGCCACCGACTCCGCCCCCCATAGGTAATATTTTAATTAAATTTATTTTTACACCAAACGATATTTGACAGTGGTTTTGTAACAAAATGGCTGCTTTATAGATCAAATTATCATTTAAGGGGATTCCTTGGGTGTCACCTGTGACTTCAATGCTTGCTGTATTTGTTAAAGTGAAGGTGAGTTCGTCGCCATAATTTAAAAAAGTAAATAGGGTTTCCAGTTCATGGTAGCCATCTTCACGGCGACCATTAATGTGTAAAAATAAGTTAAGTTTGGCTGGTGCCAGTAATGAAAAAGAAGTCATAGTTTGCTTAGTCATATTAATTAAAGTGCCACTCGTAGAGTTGAATTTTTATTTTAATGTCTTGATGTTTTAATGTTAATTTTTTTGGTAACCAAAACCCAGCATGTTGTTGATAATCGCCGTAGCTAATATCCCATCGGCTGCCATCAATATCTTGCCAGGTAATACTTTTCGCTCGACCTAATTCATCTACTTGCAGTGACTCATCTGTAGCCGTTCCTTTTAGCCAGTGCTCAGCATTTTCAAGAGGAATAGTAAAGCCAGTTAATCGATGCAATAACGCTGAGGCGTTTTGATCATAAAAAACCTGGTCGTCATACTCAAGCTCAGCCCCTTCAGCCGATTGTTTTAACGCTAATACTCGTGTTCCAATAAATGTTGTGAGAATAAGTTGATTTAACTCTTCCTTTTGCTGCCAGTTTAAATTAGCAGATTGACGTTCTTGTGAACTGATAAATGCCATCTTACCTTCAACTTGCCAGTTACTTTGTTGCGATAATTGGTCCTTCCAATTGGCATAAAGGGCTGTTTGTTGATCAATTCGGTGAGCGCAACCGCTTAAAAATAAAAAAAATGTGAGTAAAATCAAATATAGTCGAATCAAATGTCGTTCCTTACTTTCCATATTCAGCTGATTTTTGGTAAAATTATTGCCTTTCGAGCATGGCTTAGCAATATTTGGCAAATATGACCATAGTAGCACTTGGTATTAATCACAAAACCGCATCCGTAGAATTACGAGAAAAGGTCGCCTTTTCGCCTGAGCAATTATCAGAGGCGTTACAGCAACTAAGTGATCATGAACAGTTTAATGAAGCCGTTATAGTATCAACCTGTAACCGCACCGAAATCTATTGTAGCCTTGCTCAGCAAAATTCCCAAACACTGTTACAGTGGCTTGCAAGTTTCCATGGTTTAGATGAACAAGAGCTGAGTGACAATATATATTGTCATGAAGACCAAGACGCTATCAATCATTTAATGCGCGTATCGTGTGGGCTCGATTCATTGGTGTTGGGGGAGCCGCAAATTTTAGGGCAAATTAAGCAGGCTTATAACAGCGCTAAAAACCATAATTCGGTTAACTTGATTTTTGATCGTTTATTTCAAAAAACATTTTCAGTGGCAAAGCAAGTCAGAACAGAGACCGAGATAGGCGCAAGCGCTGTTTCAGTTGCGTACGCTGCAGTTAATTTAGCAAAGCATATTTATGGAAAGTTAGATAAAACAAATGTGCTATTAATAGGTGCAGGGGAAACAATAGAGCTAGTCGCTAAACATTTATACCAAAATGAGCCACAGCAAATTACAGTCGCAAACCGTACTATTGAACGCGCTAAATTATTAGCACAAGACGTTAATGCGGATGTTATTGCATTAGCACAGTTACCTGAGCGATTACATCAAGCAGATATCGTTATTAGTTCGACTGCGAGTACACTCCCTATTATTGGTAAAGGTGTGGTTGAACAAGCACTAAAACAACGTCGTAATAAGCCAATGTTATTTATTGATATTGCTGTGCCGCGTGACATTGAAAGTCAAGTTGGTGAATTAGATGCCGCCTATTTGTATTCGGTTGATGACTTACAGGCAATAGTAAGCGAAAATATCGCCTCAAGAGAACAAGCCGCTGACGAGGCGCAAGTTATTATTACTCAGCGCTGTGCTGAATTTGTAATGTGGATGCGTTCACTCGACTCAGTCGATTTGATTCGTACATATCGTCAAGATGTACATGATATAAAGTCTGAATTGGTTGATAAGGCAATTAGCCAATTAAATACTGGTAAAGACGCAGAAAAAATTATTTTAGAGCTGGCCAACAAATTAACCAACCGTTTGATGCACGCGCCTACCCGTGCAATTCAAGATGCGGCTAAAAAAGGTGAAGTTGCTCAGTTAAGCCAATTAAAGAAAATGTTAGGTATTGATCAGGAATAACAGTTACATGAAAGAGTCCGTTTATCATAAATTAGAAACCTTAGTTGAGCGTTATGAAGAAGTCCAAGCGTTACTAAGTGACCCGTCGGTTATTAGCGATCAAAACCGCTTTCGTGCTCTTTCTAAAGAATATTCTGAGCTGGAAGAAATCGTTAAAGCATTTTTAGGCTATCAAGAAACACAAAGTGATGTTGTTGCTGCAGAAGAAATGCTGAAAGATTCAGACCCAGATATGCGTGAAATGGCGCAAGAAGAATATAAAGAAGCAAAAGCACAAATTCTGGTAATTGAAGATCAAATACAAGTATTAATGTTGCCAAAAGACCCGCGAGATAATAACAACGTGTTTGTTGAAGTACGCGCTGGGACGGGCGGTGATGAAGCGGCTATTTTTGCAGGTGACTTATTCCGTATGTACAGCCGTTACGCAGAAACTAAAAAATGGAAAGTAGAAGTTGTGAGCACCAATGAAGGTGAGCACGGTGGTTACAAAGAAGTGATTGCGAATATCAGTGGTGAAGGTGTTTACGGGCAATTAAAGTTTGAATCAGGTGTACATCGCGTACAACGTGTGCCAGAAACTGAGTCTCAGGGGCGCGTGCATACGTCAGCGTGTACTGTAGCGGTGATGGCGGAAGTACCAGAGGCCGAAGCGATACAAATTAACACCGCGGATTTAAAAGTTGATACCTTTCGTGCATCAGGTGCCGGTGGTCAGCACGTTAATAAAACAGATTCAGCTATTCGACTTACGCATATACCTACTGGTGTTGTGGTTGAGTGTCAGGATCAACGTTCACAGCATAAAAACCGCGCTAAAGCGATGTCAGTACTTGCAGCTAGATTACAGCAAGCCGAAGATGAGAAACGCCATGCAGCAGAAGCATCAGAGCGTCGTAACTTAGTGGGAAGCGGTGATCGTTCAGAGCGAATTCGTACTTACAACTACCCGCAAGGACGTATTACAGATCATCGTATCAATCTCACTTTATATCGCTTAAATGAAGTAGTAGCAGGTGATTTAGGCTGTGTGGTTGAGCCGCTTATGCAAGAATATCAAGCTGATTTATTAGCCGCAATGGGTGATGAATAATCGTGACAGACACGGTTGACTCAGCAATTAAACGGGCTGCTTTGCTATTGCAAAGTAGCACCGACAGTGCAAAACTAGATGCGCAAGTTTTATTACTTGATGTGCTCCAAAAACCACATAGCTATTTATTTAGTTGGCCTGAAAAGCAGCTTAGTGCAGCTCAAGAGTTGCAATTTGATGAGTATTGTCAGCGACGTTTAAATGGTGAACCTGTTGCCCATATAACAGGTTTGCGAGAGTTTTGGAGTTTACCATTACAAGTTAATGCAAGCACTTTGATCCCACGCCCAGATACAGAAACATTGGTTGAACATGCCTTAGGTTTACAGTTACCGACAGTTGCTAATGTGCTTGATTTGGGCACGGGCACAGGTGCAATTGCACTTGCGCTTGCCAGCGAAATGCCACATTGGCAGATAACGGGTGTTGATAGAGTGAGCGAGGCTGTCGCACTTGCTAATACGAATAAGCAGCGCTTAGGGTTTACGAATGTAGGCTTTGTGCAAAGTGATTGGTTTAGTGAAGTAGCAATGCAACAGTTTGATTTAATTGTTAGTAATCCGCCTTATATTGAACAAGATGATATCCACTTAAATCAAGGTGATGTTCGTTTTGAACCGCTGTCAGCATTAGTAGCTGACGATGACGGTATGGCCGATATCAAGTACATTATTACTCAAGCGCGTGATTATTTAACGACAAATGGCTATCTTCTGATAGAGCATGGTTATCAACAAAGTACTAAAGTGCATAGTTTTTTTGCACAAATGGCGTATACAAATATACTTACAGTTAAAGATTTAGCAAATAACGATCGTGTAACGCTTGCACAGTGGCCTGGATAATTATAAAAATTGCAGTGCGAGAGCAACGAAAACCGCCTTTGAGGACTAAGTGAATGGATGATTTTTTATTTTCGGATGAACCGCAAGAAGAAGAAGTAGAAGTAATTAAGGGGACCTGGAAAGTCATCATTGTTGATGATGAATCTGAAGTTCATGCAGTAACTAAATTAGCGTTGAGTGACTTTGAATTTCAAAATAAGCGCTTAGAGTTTATTAGTGCTTATTCAGGTGCGGAAGCAAAAAAAGTAATAGACAATAATCCAGATGCCGCAATTGTACTTCTAGATGTAGTGATGGAAACGGATGACGCCGGGCTTAAAGTTGCACAGTATATTCGTGAAGTCGCTAAAAATAATCATATCCGTATTATTCTGCGTACAGGTCAACCAGGGCAAGCACCAGAGCGTCAAGTTATCGTTAATTATGATATCAACGATTATAAATCGAAGACTGAACTGACGGCACAAAAGCTATTCACCGTTGTGATGTCGAGCTTACGTTCTTATCGCGATATATTATCGATTGAGCAATCTCGCCAAGGTCTTGAAAAAATAATTAAAGCATCGCGAGATATTTTTTCAGCTCACTCAATTGAGAGTTTTATTGAGGGCGTTATGCAACAATTAACTTCTTTGATAGGCACCGTAGATCAAGCAATGTATGCAACCAGTTTAGTTGCAGGTAACCCACAAGATAACCAAAAAAAGCTGGTTGTTTTTTCTGGTCGCGGCGATTTTGAACGCAGTGAGGGTAAAGCGATTGAAGAAGTATTAAGTACTGATCAATTACTCGCATGCAAAGAAGCATTACAAGGTAAAACAATTATTTATAAAGATAATTATTTATTTGCGTATTGTTGTAGTGAGTATAACCATAATTCAATGTTGTTCATTTCAGGTATTCCGCAACATTTGACGGATACACAACGTCATCTAATTAAGATTTTTTCACAAAACGTGCAACTAGCGTATGAAAATGTGCAATTACAATCAGAAATAGAAGCGACACAACAAGAATTGATGCTTCGTTTAAGTGAAGCGCTTGAACAACGCTCAACAGAAACGGGAAACCATGTAAAACGGGTTTCTCATATTTGTCATATTTTAGCGCTGGGTTATGGTTTATCAAAACGTGAAGCAGAACTTATTCGTTTAGCATCGCCTTTACATGATGTAGGTAAAGTCGGTATTCCAGATGCGATACTTAATAAGCCATCTAAACTGACAGATGCTGAATGGGAAGTCATGAAAACGCATACTCAAAAAGGGCATGCAATTTTAAAAGATTCAACACGTGAAATTGTGAATGCAGGTGCATTAATTGCCCGTGATCATCATGAAAAATGGGATGGCTCTGGGTATCCTCTGGGGCTAAAAGAAAAAAACATCCACATTTTTGGCAGAATAGTCGCACTTGCTGACGTTTATGATGCACTACGACACAAGCGTTGTTATAAAGAGGCGTGGACATGTGAGAAAGTAGTCGAAGAAATTAATCAACAAAAAGGTAAACACTTTGAGCCTAAATTAGTTGATATATTTAATGACAATCTTGATGAATTAGAGCAAGTATTAGCGCGTTATCCTGACTAGGGGCGCGTTGACCTTTGTGGATTGAAATTTGTTCAATCTAGGGGCGATTTAATCGCGGCGCGAGGTTTGTAACCTAGCGGGCTAAGTAAAAACCGAGCAACAAAGAGTCAATCGCCCCTAGGAAGAACCCTTTGGGCAGAGCATATTTGGCATTTATACTGCGTTATCGCCTATTTATGGGGAACAACCACACTGCATAGGCGCTGCCTTGCCTAAATACCAAATAGACTGCTGCAAAATCAATCACGAAAGGTCAACACGCCCTAGGGGGCGCGGTTTAATTTTATAAAACAAAGTAGTACAGGGGCATATGGAATATTTAGCAGTAAAACACACTCACATGGCAATCGCCGTTTTAAGCATCGTTTTATTTTATGTACGTTCATTTTCACGAATGGGAAGTGGCACAATCGCAAAGAATAAGGTGGTATTTATTGGTAGCCACGCTACAGATACATTCTTACTTATTTCAGCGTTTGCGTTAATGGCCATTGCAAAAATGAACCCATTGGAGCAGATGTGGCTACTTGAAAAAATTATTTTAGTTGTGGCTTATATTGTACTGGGCGTTATTGCAAGTAAGCAGCAAAAAACCAGCATTAAAGTAGTCCTATTGGTTGTTACAACAGCTGTAATCGCATTAATAGGTAAATTAGCAGTTACTAAGACAGCTTTGTTTCTTTAACTCTCTGAATGTGCAAAGACATATTGAGTCTTTGCACTAAATATCCGCGTGATCTCAAAACATTTAATCAAGTGATTTGAGAATACGCGGGTATAAACTAACGCGCGGCGTTGGTATCTCGCCTAAAAACTAGGTAAACTAGTGATTCGTTTTCTAAAAAAGATGTTGCAGTATTAATGACCACCCCTTGGTTTGAAGATCAAAATGAGTCCTATCAAGATGAGGCTTTTGACACATTCGTTCCTCAAGCGTTGTATCGCTGTATCAGCGCTGAAGCAAAGTGGGACCCTCAAGCAGATCTAAGCGATAGCTTTGCTACATTGAGCGATTTTGAAAGTCAGGTAACTGAGCTATGCCAGCAACATATTGATACTCACGAGCGCTTTGACGCATTAGTTGATATGTTTTTCACGCAGTGGCTATTTAGTGTCTCAAGTCTAAAAGTACCAGAATACACTCTGAATAGTTTTAGCTATATGCTCAGTATGCGCAGTGGTTCAGAAACGACGTTGGCAATATTATTATGTCATTTACTCAATCATGCTGATTTTGATGCTAATGTGACTATTAACAATAGTGAAGTAAACGTACATATTGCAATCAGTGATGAGGAAGGGTATTTACTCGAACCCAGTACTGGTCAGCAAAGCTGGTATATCATTCCTGAAAACGCCAGTGAAGAAAATGGTGACGAACAAGAACCGTTAGAGCTTATTTTTGATGAAGATGTTTATAAACTTTATTTAGCGCAACAAAAATGGGCATTTATCAGCGGTAATAAATTTGGTCATGCTTTGAACTGCGTCGAAATGCTCATGGAACTCATTGGTGATGATCCATATGAAAGACGTGATCGAGGTTATTTATTAAACCAGCTAGATTGCCCGCAAATGGCGCGTGACGACTTGCAATTTTTTATTGATGAATGTCCAGATGATCCAGCAATAGAAATAATTCAGCACCAATTAGAAGAACTCGAAGATAATAATAAAACGCACCATTAATTTTAAGGAATTCCAATGGTTGATACTAATACCGCATTAATTACCAACGATGCCGTTGTATTTGGTTTGTTGGCTGTAATATTAGGTTTTATTTTTAAAACATCTCATAGTGAGCACAGTGCACTAAAAAAGTTTTACAAATATGTCCCCGCATTACTCCTTTGCTATTTTTTACCGTCACTGCTTAATACATTTGGTATTGTCGATGGCAGCGCCTCTAATGTTTATTATGTGGCGTCGCGCTATTTACTACCAGCGTGTTTAATTTTACTGACAATCAGTATTGATTTACGTGCCATTATTAATCTTGGCCCCAAAGCACTCATTATGTTTTTGACGGGGACAGTGGGTATTGTGATTGGTGGCCCTTTAGCTATTTTGATCATGAGTGCGGTGTATCCAGAAGCTGTCGGTGGTCATGGTCCTGATGCCGTATGGCGCGGAATGACAACAATCGCAGGTAGTTGGATTGGCGGTGGTGCAAACCAGGCGTCTATGAAAGAAATGTTTGAAGTCGGCGGTGATATTTTCTCTGCTATGGTAACCGTTGATGTGATTGTCGCTAATTTGTGGATGGCTGTGTTGTTATTAATGGCCGCCAATCATAAAGCGATTGATGCAAAAACGGGCGCAGATACCAGTGCAATCGAAGACTTAAAAAATCGTGTTGAAAAATACCAAGCTGAGCATGCGCGCACACCCACGTTAAACGATTATATGATGATAATCGCAATCGCCTTTGGTATTACAGGCCTTGCGCATTTTTGCGCTGACTTTTTAGGGCCTTTCTTTGGGGCTAATTTCCCATGGGCGCAAGAGTACAGCTTAAACAGCAAGTTTTTTTGGTTAATCGTTATTTCTACCACGATCGGCATTAGCCTGTCATTTACCAAAGTGCGACATATTGAAGCGTTTGGCGCGTCGAAGGTTGCGTCAAGTTTCTTGTATATCTTAGTGGCATCGATTGGCTTACATATGAATATAACGGCTATTTTTGAGTCGCCTATGTATTTTGTAATTGGTTTAATCTGGATGTTAACGCATGCTAGTTTAATGCTAATTGTGGCTAAAATTATAAAAGCGCCGCTATTTTATATGGCCGTTGGTTCTCAGGCTAACGTCGGCGGCGCCGCATCTGCCCCTGTTGTGGCATCTGCTTTTCACCCATCGCTTGCGCCCGTTGGTGTGCTATTGGCGGTTATGGGCTACGGAGTAGGTACGTACATGGCGTATATTTGTGGATTAATGATGCAAGCAGTTGCACCTTGAGGAATAATAATGAATAACCATTTGATTAAAATTAGTAATATTGAACTGGCCAATGATAAACCGTTTGTGTTGTTCGGTGGCATGAATGTACTTGAGTCTCGCGATCTGGCGATGCGAATTGCTGAGCATTACGTGGAAGTGACCAGCAAGCTTAATATTCCTTATGTATTTAAAGCGTCATTTGATAAAGCAAACCGATCATCAATAAATTCATACCGTGGACCAGGTATGGAAGAAGGGCTGAGAATTTTTGAAGAGATCAAAAAAACGTTTAATGTTCCGCTTATCACAGACGTTCATGAACCTCATCAAGCTGCGCCTGTGGCTGAAGTCGTTGATGTTATCCAACTACCTGCATTTTTAGCACGTCAAACGGATCTCGTTGTAGCAATGGCTAAAACGGGCGCTGTTATTAATGTTAAAAAACCACAGTTTTTAGCTCCACACGAAATGCGCCATATCATTACTAAATTTAATGAAGCGGGTAATAACAACATAGCGTTGTGTGAGCGTGGTTCTAGTTTTGGTTATAATAATCTTGTTGTCGATATGCTTGGTATGGATGACATGAAGCCAATGGCTCCTGTTATTTTTGATGCAACCCATGCATTACAACGCCCTGGTGGACGTGCAGACTCTGCTGATGGACGCCGTGCTCAAGCGGCAGAACTTGCTCGCAGTGGAATGGCGCTCGGGCTTGCAGGACTATTTATTGAAGCTCACCCTAATCCAAACGAAGCTAGATGTGACGGCCCATGCGCGTTAGCATTGAGTAAACTTGAAGGCTACTTGAGCCAAATGAAAGCGGTTGATGATTTAATTAAAAGCTTTGCACCACTGGATACCAGTGCAAGCGATTTATAATTAGCGACGTCTATATTTAAAAAGCGACTAAGGTCGCTTTTTTTACGCCTTAAATATACTCTTTCTTAGCATAGGTATATAATTCACCGCATAAGAAAAACTAATTCTAAGCTTGGTTATCATGTCAAGACGGGTACCTCCATTAAACGCACTAAAAGCTTTTGAAGCGGCTGCGCGTCATTTAAGTTTTACAAAAGCAGCAGAAGAGCTTTATGTAACGCAAGCGGCTGTCAGCCATCAAATAAAAACACTTGAAGAACATTTAGGGTTGAAGTTGTTTTTACGTAAAAATCGCTCGTTATTGTTAACCGAAGAAGGGCAAGGTTACTTCCTCGATATTAAAGAAATTTTTACACAGCTTATTGATGCAACCGAAAAGCTATTAGCCCGAGGTGCTAAGGGCTCATTAACGGTAAGTTTAACCCCAAGTTTTGCAATTCAATGGCTTGTGCCACGATTAAGTTTGTTTAATGAGTTACACCCTGAAATCGATGTGCGAATAAAAGCCCAAGATCAAGATGAAAACTCGCTTACCGATGACGTTGATGTTGCTATTTATTATGGTCGTGGTCATTGGAGTGGTGTGCAAACACATAAGCTTCATACTGAATACTTAGTGCCGTTATGTAGCCCCATGTTACTTACGGGTTTAAAACCACTTAACCAGCCGAGTGATTTAGCCAATCACACGTTATTGCATGATACAACGCGAAAAAATTGGAAAACATGGATGAAAACAGCTGGCGTGCGTAATATACAGGTAAACCAAGGGCCTATTTTTAGTCACTCATCGATGGTCTTACAAGCGGCAGTACATGGGCAGGGCGTGGCAATAGGTAACAGCGTATTGGCAAAGCCAGATATTGATGCGGGGCGATTAGTGATCCCTTTTAACCACAGCCTAGAGAGTAAAAATGCTTATTATTTAGTAAGCCGAGAGTCACAATCAGAACTGGGTAAAATTGTCTCCTTTAAACAGTGGATGCTTAGCTTAGTAGAACAAGAGCAAGAATACTAATATGACAATACAATGGTTTAAAAGTACGCAGCAGCCTGCACAGGCACAATTTATATTTGCGCATGGAGCGGGTGCTGGCAGTGACTCCGAGTTTATGCAGCATATGGCGGCATTACTTGGTAAAAAAGGGATTGATGTTGGGTTATTTGATTTTGAATACATGCAAATAGCGAAGCAAACGAATAAGCGCAGGCCACCTGATCGCGCCCCTAAATTACTCGATTATTATGCACATATACTGACCCTAGCGCAGCCAAACTTACCTTTATTTATCGGTGGCAAGTCAATGGGTGGACGGATGGCTTCAATGCTTGCATGCCAAAGCAAAGAGCCAATTCTCGGTGTAGTCGCATTTGGTTACCCATTTCATCCCCCAGGTAAGCCTGAAAAGTTACGCATAGATCATTTTGGGGATATTGCATGCCCATTTATAGTACTGCAAGGTGAGCGAGACACCTTTGGCACACGTGAAGAGCTCGCAACACTTGAGCTTGCAAAGCGCCCAGAATTTGTGTGGTTAAATGATGGAGATCATTCTTTAAATCCGCGTAAGCGTAGCGGTTTCACTGTTGAACAAAACTTAAGTGAAGCGGCAGAAAACGCTGCAAACTTTATGATCAAACTCGCTGTACAGTAAATTTTGGTGTAGTCGTTTTTCTAAGGGGAATACATGATTAAATTATTTTTAATGGCTGGCAGTTTATTTTGTATGTTGTCGGTTGTACTGGGGGCTTTTGCAGCACATGGTTTAAAAAGCCGATTATCAGAGTATGCGCTTGGGGTGTTTAAAACAGCTGCTGATTATCAAATGATGCATGGCTTAGCACTGATAGCCACGGCCATTTTAATTAAATGGGGGCTAAATTTAACCGTTGCTGGTTGGTTTTTTATCGCAGGTACGGTGTTATTCAGTGGTAGTTTGTATTTATTAGCAATAACAGGCTTTAAGTGGCTTGGACCAATTACACCTATTGGTGGCGTGTGTTTTATCGTCGCCTGGGCTATTGTTTTAGTGCAAGTTGCACGATTTAAATTTTAATAATGAATAAGCTTAGCTTTGCGTTCTTCAGTTTGGATTAAAAGTAAGCTATCAAAGGGTTTTTATGTCAAGTGTAGTAATTTACTGTCGTAGTGGTTTTGAAAATGATGCCGCTGCTGAAATAACTTTCCATGCCGCAGAGCAAGGTTTTGCAGGGTATGTAAAAGCAAAGCCTAACACCGGCTATGTTATTTATGAATGCTTTGATGCATCACACAGTGACGAAATTATTAAAAAAGTCGATTTTAAAAATATGGTGTTTGCTCGCCAATGGTTTGCGGGTACTTTACTTGAAAATATGCCCGTTGAAGATCGCGTCGGTGAGATAGTTAAAGCCGCTATCGATTTTCCTTTATGCTCAGAGCTACGAGTAGAAACGCCAGATACAAATGAAGGTAAAGAGCTTTTAACCTTTTGCAAAAAAATATCAACGCCGCTTAAAAAAGCACTTGAAAAACAAAATACGGTTTTACGTGAGCCAAAAGCAAATCGCCCAGTAATGCATATCATGTTTTTAACCAACAATACGGCTTATGTTGGCCACTCGTATAGCTATAATAATTCGCCATTTTTTATGGGTATTTTACGTTTGCGTATGCCAAGCGATGCGCCGAGTCGTTCAACACTTAAACTTGATGAAGCGTTTAATGTGTTTATCCCAGAAAAAGAGCGCGAAAGCCGTGTTCAAGCTGGAATGCGCAGCGTTGATCTTGGCGCGTGTCCAGGTGGTTGGACGTATCAATTAGTTCGCCGCGGTATGTTTGTAAGCGCGATTGATAATGGCCCAATGAACGATGATTTAATGGAAACGGGGCAAGTTAAGCACTTTAGAGCCGATGGTTTTAAATACCGCCCAGAAAAGCGCAATATTCAATGGTTAGTCTGTGACATGGTTGAAAAACCAACTAAAGTTACTAGCCTAATGATTGATTGGGCGGTTAATGCTTATGCAACTGAGCTGATCTTCAACCTAAAGTTACCGATGAAAAAACGCTTTGACAGTGTGTATGAGTGTTTAACCATGATCAGAGAAGAGCTTGCAAAGTATGGTATTAGTTATGAGCTTCAAGCAAAGCACTTATACCACGATCGTGAAGAAGTGACGGTGCACTTAAACGTGACTAAAGTGCCACAAAACTTATATAGCTAAAAGTTTGTAAATTACAGTGATTAAAAAGCACAGTATTTGCTGTGCTTTTAGCTACTATGGCGTAAATAAGCACTAACGTAACCTTGCAAATTGCTGCGTATAACACGTAACATACGGTTAATAGGGAATGAGTGAAGTTGCTGTATAAGCGCACTGAAAAATAAAGAGTAGATATAGATGTATAAAAATCAAAAAGTCATATTGCGATTGCGGACTAATATTCCATCATTTAAATGTGTTGAAGGTTGCCATGATTGCTGCGGGCCGGTGACAACATCATCTGAAGAAATGTCGCGGTTACCGGTAAAAACAGATGCAGAACATGAAGCGGCGTTAAATGAATTTAATTGTGTGCATCTTGGTCCAAAGGGCTGCACTGTGTATGACGAGCGCCCATTGATTTGCCGCCTTTTTGGTACTACTCCGCGAATGCCTTGTCCGAACGATCGTGCGCCAGAAGAACCTGTAGATCCTAAGATTGAGCGTGAAGTACATCATTTTATTGCCAATACACGCCAAGTATTAGTATAAAAAGGGGAGTTAATAACAGTGTGTATTGAGCTCCCCATTGAGTATTAGCGATAGTTAGGGCGGTAGTTATCTACCCATAAGCGGGTTGCCCCACAAACAGCAACTGGCATAACGATTAAATTTACCACTGGTATGGCCGTCAGTAACATTACCGCAAAACCAAACCCATACGACAGACCTTGTTTTTGCTTCAGATCTTGCCTCATTTGTTTAAAACAAATTTTATGATTATCAAAAGCATAATCTTTATATTGCACTGCGTACATCCAACAGGTGAACATCACCCAGATTAGCTGCCCAATCACTGGGAGTACCCACAAAAGAATAAAAAAGCCAATTGCGCGGGGTAAAAAGTAACACAGTTTAATCCATTCACGAGAGAGCATACGAGGAACATCTTTTAGTGTATCCATTAAGCCATCATCATTGACTGTTTGGCCAGTAAGGTACAGTTCCACTTTCTCACTGAGTAAACCATTAAAGGGCGCTGCAATAAAATTAGTTATTACTGTAAAGAGCATGCTGTAACTAAATAAAATGACTAATACTGCTATCGGCCACATTAGCCACTCGAGCCAACTTAACCATGTAGGTAATAGGTTATTTAAATATGCAAACCCATCAGTCAGCCAGCCGTATAAAAAAAACAATGAACTACCAAAAAGCACTATATTGATTAACAAAGGAATAAATACAAAACGCTTTAAGCCTTTTTGCGTGATCAATTTAAAACCCGAAAAAAAATATTCCATACCTTGCGTAAACTGCACGTTAAAACCTCAGATCCTAGCTATATTGGTTTTAGTATAAATTGCTCAGGTATTTTGAACAGCATTTTTAGGTAACAAAGTGTTTTTGTAATAACGAATAAAGTTTAAAAAGTGTAGGTATTGTAAATTATTAAGGTTTGCGATGTGAAATTCATGCTATTGGAGGATGGTTTTATTTTCAAATTGTTAGATAATTATAGGTACGCAATAGTTTAAGGAATGACCAATATGAGTGCAGCGCAATTTTCCAAAGGACTGAAAATTTTAGGTGCTTTAATTTATTTAATGGTACTTTTAACCTCTAGTACGAGTTTTGCTCTGAGCAGTATAAATGGAAGTGTGTCGCCAGGTGGAGGTGCTATTAGTCTCAGCCCTGCTCCCCCTTATAATTTAAGTTACCAAAAAGATTCAGCTACAATTACAATTTCTTGGCAGTGGAATGCGCCTTCGCAAGGGGGATGTGACTCAGGTCTTATGTCAGTTCGTTCCGGAACGACTTGCTGTGTTGACTGTACAACGTTTAATACTCCAAGTGTCGATTTTATTATTGAGGTATCAGAAAACAACACCCCCTATCGCTTAGTTGGTCCCGCATTCAGCCAAAGTTACAAGTATAATTTAACCTATGCTACATCTTATAAGTTTAGAGTAAAAACGCGAGAGGAGGTTGGTTATAACGCTTATGCTTATAGCTTGGCGATTGTCAGCCCTTTGATAACTGTCAGCTCTAAATTAGCTAAACCTGTGTTATCAAATACACAGCAAGATATTCTTAAAGGCACTGCTATTTCTATTTCTGCATCATCTGGAGCCGCGATAAAATACAAATTAATCAACAAGGGTAGCAGCTGTACAAATTCATCATGGCTTAGCTACAACTCGCCCGTAACAATTAATTCAGATAAGCGTTTATGTACTAAAGCAACACGAAGCGGTTGGCGAGAAAGTGAAGTTGTATTTAAAGATTACAGTATAACGAATAAATTTGACCCAGATTCAGACTTTATACCAGAGCGAGCATTAATTAGACCGATTTCAATACCAAGTGCAGTTAAGAGTTCAGCTGAGTTAACAACAATTAAAGGTGAGGCTTCTATAACTCATCAAGGGGCGGCTACTTATTTAATTCCTCTTGACTTGCCTAACGGCTATGCAAATCAAAAACCAGAATTGGGGTTGACATATTCAAGTTTATCAACATCAAACTTAGCTGGCTTTGGTTGGAGCTTAAATGGAGCAGGATTTATAAATCGATGTAAAGGTTCTTTAGAAATTGATGGGCAATTCAAAGGTATTGAATTCAATAACGAAGATTTACTTTGTTATGGAGACCAGAGATTGAGGCTTGTTGCCGGTAACAATTTGTCGGCAGGTGCAGAGTACAGACTTGAACAGGCTCCCAATGTAATTGTGATTCAGCATAATAGCAATCGTTATAGCTATTTTGAAATGCGCCATGGCGATGGCCGAATTAGCTTTTTTGGGAAAACAAATAATACCAAAATAATTGATAGTAATTATAACCAGCCTATAAGTTGGTTGCTGTCAGAGAGGAGTAATCAATTTTCACAATCGATTGTTTATGGTTATAGCCATTTCTCGAATCATGTGCCTTTGTTAAATGAGATCAATTATGGAGGAAATCGTGTAATTCTTGATTATGAGCTAAGAAAGCATCAATATTTAAAATACTCAATGGGTAACAGGCGTGATGATTCTTATCGTTTAAATGAAATTACGATTAAAAATCATCAGGGTTTGAGTATTAAAAGTTATCACTTGGGCTATCGCCAAAGTCGATTTAGTGATAAAGATCTACTAGAAAAAGTAGAAATGTGTGATGGCTCTACCTCTGGGCTGTGTGCTTTATTAACTGAGTTTGAGTATTCTGACAGCGATGTTGTTGGCTTTAGCAGTATTGAGCATATGATCAAGCTAAGTGATTATACTAACGTTGATGGGTGGGGTGATTGTCCTAAATATAATGGGGACAATAATTGTTTAGTTTATGCATTAAAAGTAGTAGATATGAATAATGATGGTTCAAGAGATATCATCGTATCTACACGAAAAGGAAATAAAACTGGCAAAGCACTTGTATTTGAGTATAAAGAGAATACTTTTGAATATAACAGTCGCTTGAGTAATTTAAATGGGGCTATCTATAATAAAAATGGTGTAGGTCAGATGATCCAGAGAGAATACCCTTGGTATTTAGCAGATCTAAATGGAGACGGACACTTTGAAATATTGAGTGGAAGAAAGCAATATTATGATTGGGATGGCGATGGTATTGACGAACTGCGGCCATTTAATTCATCAGGCGTTAGTGCTTATGAGAGTGCTTATACATATCCTATAAATAATTATGTTGATATTGAACTTAAAGCGCATTCAGGCCCATATACTACTGATACGTTAATTGATTTTAACCAAGATGGCTTAATAGATAGATTAGTTCCTATGGGGACATGGATTGAGAGGAATACGGGAGATGGTGATTCAGCCGTAGAGTTTGGCGCAACCTATTGGCTTTTAGAAGTAAATAGGTCTGAGAATGATACATTTTCAGCTGATGTATTGTCTCCACCAAACCAACCATCTGGAACAAGTACAGATAAATTTAATGAGCTTGGCATTTTTAAAAGTATAGGTAAATGGACTACACCAGGTGATATTAATGGTGATGGTTTGACTGAATATGCAATTAAATATGTTGATGATGAGCGTCTGAATACTGGTAAAGGGATCTCTTTTTTAAAACATAATTACTCGTCTACAAGCTTGTACTCTACCAATAAAAATCGACGTTTTTTTGGGTGGAGTGACCTAAATGGTGATGGTAAAAGTGATGCTGTATACGCTGTAGGAAAGAATTTATACTGGAACAGATCATTAAAAGACTCTTTTGCAGGGTATGAGAGGTTAGCTTCTTTTGTTAATTGGGGAAGTTTTAGCGAAAATGCGAAGTATCAATATGCTGATATTGATGGTGATGAGCAACCTGAATTAATTTATTATGATTCTGCGGCTCAAAAAGTACGGGTGAGATTTGATGCAAATACTCACAATGTTGTACAAGATAAACTAACTAATGTTTCTACAGGCTTGGGTAAAACGTATGAATTTAATTATAAGCGTTTAAATGATCCTAGCGTTTACACACCAGCTAATGATGCTAATACTAAAAGCTGGGGTAATGGGTCAAAAGTTAGAGACATTACTTCATCGATGGCTGTTGTTGCTGAATATAAAGAATCTATAGCATTAAGTGAAACTGGCTCTACTCTATACGATACGACATCTTACCAATACGAAGGTCTAAAGTCACAAGCTGGTGGCCGAGGCACTCTTGGTTTTAAACGTGTTGTTTCAATCCAATCGAGCACTGGAATTAAGACTGAAAAGCAATTTAGGCAAGATGCTCCATATAATGGTCAATTACAGTCATTGCGCACGTCAAAAGATGGTATCAACCTCTCTGAAAGAAATATCACACAATGGTATAACTTTAACGTTAATAGCGGAAAAAGCCGTGTAGTCCTTCCTAAGCAGACCATAACAAAAACATATTTTCCCAATACTATAAATGGTCATTTTATAAATAGTACTTTATCGCTAGAAGAAACGCAGGTGAATGACTACTCTTTGAGTTATGGTGGTTACCCAATATTAAATGCAAAAACAGTCACGAGTAGAGATAAACTAGATAGTACGACTCAATCTTTAACTAAAACATATAGTTATGATGATGAGAACTTAGATGGTTGGTTTATAAAAAGGCCAACTAATGTAGTTAAAGTGTTCAATAGAACGAACTCAGATCAAGTAACTCAAACAACAAGCTTTAGTTATTATGAAAATACAGGCGCAAAAGAAACTGAAATCATTGAGCCTAATTCAGATGATAAATCACTGTACTTACAAAAGCACTATAAGTATGACAATGTGGGTAATGTAGCCCAAGAAACGCTTTGCTCTTTCGGTAGTAAAAGTTTGTGTCATCGGACGGATACCCCACCAGATACAAACAATAATTTATCAAATTTCATAAGGATAATGAAATATGAGTACGATGCAAATCAACGTTACTTATTAAGCACGAATAATGGTGTGTTCAATATTAATCAGTATCAAACGTATAACTCACTGGGGCAAGCACAAGAGATATATGATAACTACTCGTCGGCATCTCAAACAGGTAAAAAGCAAACACTGCGTTATGATGCATTCGGTCAGTTATACTACACATATCAAAATAGTGGTGCCAGCAGCACAATTACAAAATACAAATGTGACTCAAGTCGTTCAGATTGCCCAAATAACGCAAGTTATTTAATTGAAATAAGCCACACAGATAAGCCAAAAGAAATCACGTATTATGATTTTTCAGGTAACCAAATCAGGGTTATAAGTCAATTATTAGATGGTTCGTGGACCAACACGGATACGATTTATGATAATCGTGGACGTGCTTTTAAAATGTCTGCTCCTTACAAAACTGGGCAAAACATCCCAGGGTGGACTATCACGCAAATGGATGTATTTGATAGAAAGGTTAAAGTGAACAATTCGCACGGATTAATTACGCAATTTGATTACCAACAAGGCAGTATTTCGCAAGAAACAACAGGTACGTACTACGGTGAAGTAACCGCAGATATGAGCAGAACAAGAAGTGAAGTTCGCAACGGTTTTGCAGAAATAATTGAAACAATCGACCCGGATAATAACTCTACAACGTATCACTATAATGCACTTAATTTAATTGCCAAAGTAACGAGTGTTGATAATCATGATACGGTGATTGAATATGATACGTTAGGTCGTCGTACAAGACTCTTGGATGTGGATAAAGGTGATATACGCTATGGTGTTAATGCATTAGGTGAAGAAATCACAAAGACGTTGCCAGATAACACTGTGAAGAGTGACTACCGAAATTCTGCTGGCCAAATAGTAAAAACTACATATAAAAAAAGTGCGCAAGTCATAACGAATCGATTCAATTATGACGGCGCCTTGCTAAAATCCGAAGTAAGTCAAAATACCAGCAAAACATTTTTTTATGATTCATTTAATCGCTTAGAAAAAACAGCGTACCAACTGGACGGTAAAATATGGGAGAGCCAAATTTTTTATGATGATGTTGGCCGAGTTTTTAGAGAAATGGATATAAGCGGGTATGGCAGAGGGTTACAATATCAATACGCATATGGTCATTTTAATCGTCTTTTTGAAGTAGCAACAGGTAAAGCATATTACCGTGCAAGTAAAATGGATGCACATCAAAATGTAGTTAAAGCGAGTGTGGCTAAAAATATCGATATAGAAAAAAGTTATGAGGCTATTACGGGTCGATTAAAATCACTTCATGCTGCACATGGGCTTATTCAAAATGAAACATATGGCTATGACCAGTTAGGTAATTTACGGCATCGTACTAATTATCATGGTGCTACTGAAACGCTTACTGAAACGTTTAGGTATGATGACTTAAATCGCTTAACGGAAGTATATTTTAACGGCATTAATACCCAATCAATCCGTTATTATGAAAATGGTAATATTAAACAAAAGACTAATGTGGGAAACAATAGCCTCTATGGTTATGGTACGAAAGTGTCAGGTTGCAGTACAACACCGGGGGCACATGCTGTTAGCTCTGTAGGCAACAGGCGTTATTGCTATGATGTTAAAGGCAACCAAGTAAAAGAGTACCAAGGTTCACTACTTACT
This sequence comes from Pseudoalteromonas sp. NEC-BIFX-2020_015, assembly GCF_012952265.1. NCBI lineage: Bacteria > Pseudomonadati > Pseudomonadota > Gammaproteobacteria > Alteromonadales > Pseudoalteromonadaceae > Pseudoalteromonas > Pseudoalteromonas sp. NEC-BIFX-2020_015. The sequence continues at coordinate 29,413 of NZ_JABCJL010000006.1, read as the reverse complement.
AGAGATATAGAGTACTCACTCTTTGATAAAGCAGTACGCATTTGGTCAAAAAATGGCGAGAGTGCATTTAATTATGATGCCACTAATTCGCGATATAAGCGTGTTGATAAAGAATCAGGTAAAACCACAACAACCTATTATGTGGGCGGGCAAGAAATTATTTTTCATTCTGATAATACCAGTGAAATCAAACGCTATATTAAAGACATTGCCATACATAGTATAAAAAGCACAGGGACTGAAGAATTATTATACACCTTTAAAGACCATTTAGGCTCAGGTAATATTATTACCGATGAACGTGGCAATATTAAGGCAAAAATGAGCTTTGATGCATTTGGCAAACGACGAAATGCATTAACATGGGCGAGTTATCAAGCGCCATATACACAACTAAGCGATCTTGCTCAGTTAAGGGAGATCACCCAAAAAGGCTTTACAGGGCATGTTCAAGTAGACCACGCCAATGTAATTCATATGGGAGGGCGAATATATGACCCTGAGCTTGGCCGTTTTATGCAAGCAGATCCAATTATTCAGGATGTACGTGATGCACAAAGCATTAACCGTTACTCTTATGTATTTAACAACCCGTTAAGTTATACCGATCCAACAGGGTATGATTGTGTAAATGAAAATGCCCCAGTGTGTGCTGCGGCAATGGATAAGTTACAAAAAGAAACCGCAGCAGCTTCGACAGGGAATGCAGGAAATTCAGCGAATGCAGAAGTTGACAGCGCCAATGCAAGTAATAATAAAATAAATAGTGCGGATGGGGCGCAAGGAAAATCAATCCCAAACTTGTTACATAGTCCTTTAGATGATGCTCGAGACTTTATTGTTGATGCAATAAACCCAATACCTCCATTAGTTGATGGGTTGACTGAATTGTCAAAAGGTAATTATACTGAATCCGTAGTAGCAATTGCAGGTATTGCCACTAAGAAAATAAAAGCAGTAGCGAAAGTAGGCGAAAATATTTCAGATGCTGTTTCAGATATTACAAAGAATGTAAAGCTTGGCGAATTTAATATTGTTGACTGGAAAGGCTATCCTAATGAGGTTCCGAAACCTAATGCTCCAGTCAGATTGATTGAAGGTGATGAGTATAAAGCCGCAAGAAAAACGGCTAATGCAGCGAATAGGAATATACGACAACAAAACAACCTCATTGGTCAATCAGTTGATGTTCATGAAGTACAACCTGTGAAGTTTGGTGGTTCACCAACTGATGCTGCGAATAAGGTAATTCTTGATAGAACCCTACATAGACAGCAAGTAACCCCATTTTGGAATAAATTACAGAAAGATGTTGGGGATAAATAACTATGAATGAAAACTTAAAAGCTGTACTTGATGACTTTTCCTTTGATGGAGGTGCATCAAAGGATACACTTGCCGAGTTAGAGTATCTCGGCTTATCAGATGATTTTCTATCTATTTTTGATGAGTTAAATGGTGGTGAAGGTTTTGTCGGAGAAGAATATTTAATTCTTTGGAAAGCTGAAGAATTATTACCTTTCAATATCGAATACGAGGTCGATAAATATGCGCCGGGAATATTTTTGTTTGGATCAAATGGAGGTGGTGAAGGATTTGGATTTGATACTCGAAGTAAACCATATAAAATTGTTGAAATTCCATTTATCGGGATGGATCTCCAGTATGCAACTCTTGTGGCTGAGAGCTTCACGCATTTGTTAGAAAGGATGAAGGTGTCTGATGGCTCGTTATTTTGATATCAGAAAGCAAGAGCGAGACAAGCTTACTGGGCTAGAAATATTTGAGATAACTCCAGTTATTGTTGGAGGGAGTCCTGAAGATCCTGAGAACAAAACATTGTTAACTCGCCAGCAACATATTGAAGCGTGCCGTTATTGGAATAACGTAATTAGAGAGCTTCGAACCCAACAGAAGTAATTGTAGCGATCAATGCCTTGCCTAAATCGCTTTTAATTCCAACGACGCTCGCATCTTGAGGACAATTAAAGAAGACACCCATCCTAATGTTTGTATTTTTTATATTTTGCACTAACTTTTAATTAGTGAAAAATATAATCAGGGTGTCACATGGCAATTGCAAGAAAGCGTCAAGTAAGTTTGGCTGATACAAAATACTATCACTGTATCTCACGTTGCGTTCGCCGTGCATTTTTATGTGGAGAAGATCACTTTACTGGTCAATCCTACGAGCACCGCAGGGGCTGGGTTGAAGATAAACTGATAGATTTAGCCAAGGTATTTTGTATTGATGTGTGTGCTTTTGCCGTAATGAGTAACCACACTCATTTAGTGCTGTATGTAGATGATAAAAAAGCGGATCGGCTAAATGATAAAGCGATTGTTATTCGCTGGCACAAGCTGTGTAAAGGCACCGTACTTACGCAAAGATACTTACAAGGTGAGAAGCTAAGTAAAGCAGAGCTTCTCTTTTTTAATCAAACAGTCAAGCAATATCGTGAACGGTTAGCAAGTATTAGCTGGTTTATGCGGCTATTAAATGAAGATATTGCTCGTCAAGCGAATAAAGAAGATAACTGCACAGGCAGGTTCTGGGAAGGAAGGTTCAAGTCACAAGCGCTTCTTGATGAAGCGGCATTGGCAGCCTGTATGGCATACGTTGATTTAAATCCTATCAGGGCTAAAATGGCAAACACGCGAGAAGAGTCATCATATACGAGTGTGCAAACACGATTAGAAAGCGCAACAGAAGGCAAGCAACCAAAAAAACTATTGCGTTTTGCCGGTATGCCACGTCAAATTATGCCAAAAGCATTACCGTTTGAACTTAAATCCTACCTTGAACTGGTTGAATTAAAAGGACGTTGTATACGAGAAGGCAAACGCGGGTATATTGAAAGCACACATTTACCTTTACTAGAAAGAGTAAATATATCCCCAGAAAACTGGTTAAAACTGACCACGCAATTTACGCGCGTATTTCATGGTGCAGTAGGTAGGACGATCTCACAAGAGAGTTACTGTGAAAGCTTGAACAGAAAACGACCTAGCAACGTCAGCAACAGCGAAAAGTTACTTGCATAAAAATAAAGTTCCTCAGTAAATAGTTAAAACTACATCATGCAGTTATTTTTATGCGTGTAATTTAGGTTTAACATTAATAAACGCTCGCTTAAGGAATAATGTGCAAGTGATGATAGAAAAAGAGATAAGTTTTTAGTTCAAAAAAGTTAACTAAGTAGCACAGTTTTATTTACTAATTAAAGTGGCTGTCTAGTTTATTTCTTTATCAAAGACTTTGGTGTAATGACTAAAGGTACACACACCTTTTGCCAAAGCAATGCAAATAAATGTGAAGGAAAAGCCGACTTTGTTATGCTTTGGCATGATTTAGGCGATAAATTAGAAATTACCCGAGTATTAAGTTACGGACACCGCGGCAATACAGGCAGCAAATAACTTAAAACGCAGGCAGTTTGTTTTGCACTAAAAGGGCGTGGTGGTGATGTTATTGAGGTATACTAACCAGCCTTTTTACATGAGCGTTTGTAATGTCTAAGATTTTTATTATTGGCTTACCAAGAACGGGCACTACCAGCATTAGTGTTGCCCTATTAGACATGGGCTTGCTCGTTGCGCATACCGCGTTTACTAAAAAAGCATTTGAGGTAGCTGACGCTGTATCAGACGCGCCATGTTTTAGCGATTATAAACAGTTAGATGTTTTATTCCCCAATGCGAAATTTATTTATTTAAACCGGGACCTAAAAGCATGGTTGCCATCCATCACCATGTTGCTTGAAAAAATGGCGCCGCATCTGTGTCTTAAAACAGGCCATTTTAATCCAGTATTAAAACGCAGCTTTCAACAAACTTTTCCTAATATTCACCCTCTGAATGAGTGTGAATTGACTGCTTGTTATACACAACATCAACAGGCAGTATTGGAGTATTTTAAAGATCGTGATGATTTTTTATCCCTTGATGTAAGCGAGCAGGGCGCCCTTTTTACACTAAAGCAGTTTTTGGGTATGCCGACAGATGGCGATACTAATTTTGCGAAATTAAATGTTGGCCGTAATGTGGCAAACTGGCGTGAGTATAAACACCCTAATAAGGTGAATGCCAACTTAGCCGGAGCAGAGCATCGCAAGTTCTTTGACTACAGTTGATTGATTTAGAATTAGTCAGTTTTGGGCTCTTTACTATCAGCTGAACTGTGAATATTACCACTACTAAAAAAACTGAGTTTGGCGATTAAATCAGGTATTAGTCGTTCACTATTATAATCATAAATTTTATTTATTTGTTGTGTGTGAAAGTTCATTTGCATACTCGGTAAATTCGTTGTAACCCACTTTTGTACGGAGTCAGAATGAATGAATTGATCAGGTGATTTTTCTTTATCGGCTAAAAGCTTTTCCCATATTTGGTTTTGTATTTGGGCAGGTGATTCTTTTATCTCGTCTAGGGTATCGTTTATCCAGCCCAAGCCTATGTCATTGTATGCTTCTAAAATATTATCATAGAGTATTCGGCGACTTGATGGATCACTAATATTGTCTTGTTGAGCAACATGTTTACCATTACCAAGTTGATAATACTGCTTATTTGCTTGGTAATTAGTTTGTTGTGCAAGGTAAGTAAATACATCATTTTGATTATCTTTGTCTACTTCACTCAACATAGCTAACATTTCATCGTTTTGATGTGTTTTTATAAGGCTCATCATATCGATAATACCGCTGCTTTGTTGCAGGTTTGTATCAGCTAAATGGGAATTTAGTTGCGTTAGTTGTTCATCACTTTGGTTTTTATTCATCAATAAATTCGCGTAGCTTATTGCCAACTCAGTCTTTTCATTGTTGGCTTTATAGTTTGATTTAAACCAATCGATATTTTCGTCGCTGCTTTGCATTACTAATGGCTCATTGCCATTGATGTCATCGCCAATGGGGGACGTTGGTTTTTTATAATCATCGCCTTGTTTAAGTATTGCCGCCATCGTGTTAACGGTACTGCTTAACGCCTCATCAGAGAGCTTACTTAATGATGAAATTAACTGCTCGCTAATATCTTTGTTTTGCATACCAAACCGTAGGCTTGATGTTGTGACTGCAAACTCAGCGAACTGGCTTAATTCTTCATCACTCATCTTTTGTGCTAAATCGAGTAGTTCTTGTGTGGGTTTTATATGTTGAAACATTCTTCGATGCTCGCCGTCGAGCCTGTCTAGTTGATCCAAAAAAGCATTAATATCGTCGGGATCAGTAAACTCGCCATAGCGATAGGTTCGCTCTGTAAATGGCTTATTCATTTCTATAGCACTACTGCTTAGCCCATAAAGGTCCATACCAAAGTAATGAGGGAGATCATCATGATTAAGCTTTCGACCTTTAAATGGGTCATCAACAGCAATAACAGGGGCATTTTCTATCGTGTTTAGTTCTTTGTTTACAGGTGAAGAGGTAAAGACCTCAATAGCGGCTTTAAATTTATCCCCTAGGTGGGGTTTTATCGGTTGCGTAAATAGACGCTGAGCTTGGGGTAGGCTTGGTATTTTCACTGTTGCTCCTTAACATTGCCAATGCACTTGTTTATATATCGACCTGTAATGACAGATCTTTAGGTCAAACAGAGCAAAGTGAGTGGTAGTACACAAATAAAGAGTGAATTTTTAAAAGATTTTTACCCGTAAAATAGTGGCTGATACGCATATAAAAGTTTAAATACATTAAAAATAGGCTAAACGCGGTTGTTCATTTGTTACAATTCGGTATAGTTTGCCAACAAATTATTAATATAAATTGAGATGTTCTATGCAGTTAGTTGATTTAAAACCAAATGACCAGGATGTGATTAATGTTTTTGCTGATATCGACCGACTAATGAACACTTTGTACCCCATTGCAACTGCTCAGTCCCTTACGGTAAATGATTTAAATAAACCCAATGTTTATGCCATTGGATTAAAAAACGAGGACGGGATAGTAGCGTGTGGTGCCATTGTAAAACAATTTGACGATAAGGTTTATGGTGAAATTAGACGCTTATATGTTAAACCAAGTTATCGTGGAAAGGGTTTATCTCGTCGTATTATGCAAATTTTATTGCATCATGCAGGAGAAGAAGAAATTCCATTGATCAGATTAGAAACAGGCCCTAAACAAGCTGAGTCAATCAGCTTGTATGAAAATCTAGGGTTTCAACGCTGTTTAAGCTTTGGTAAATATAAAGATAATCCACAAAGTTTATTTATGGAATTAGGGCTTAGTCAATCTTCCTAAAATATGAAATTTTTATTAAGATAACTTAATAACAAAGACGATCTATCTACCCTATTATAGGTCGCCTCGACAAGATGCAGTGAAAACGCTTCATAAGTCTGACATTGATTTTATCTGTAAAACTACACAAATATACCCAAGCCACCTCAAAATGCAGGATTCAGCGTTCCACAGGGGCTTAATATCAAGGGCGTTACTTGGCAATAATGGCGGTCCCTTTTAAGAAGTAACAACGCAGAGAGTAAGTGCCTGTGAAACGCCCAACGGGTTGGTTTAAAAGCGATTTATACTGCGTTATTGATTTTGATAAGGGAATAACCATTACCTGCAATCCATGCCTTGCCTAAATCGCTTTTAATTCCAACTGAAACTCGTATCTTGAGGTGGTTTGGGTATACTTCCTGCAAATACCGAATATCACCACGCTACCGATGAGTAAAACACCGCATTATTAATGATTTTTAGCTCATAATTATCGTCTTGTATGCCATGTTGCTCGACCTAAAATTATTGATATTAAAATTTATTCGTTACGAGTAAAAATACTTGTTGGACTTAGGGGCTTATTTTTCTTTTAATGCGCGCAATTAGCCGATACGGCACTCATTAAATAAAAGAGAAAGATAAATGAAAGAGACAACATCATCACTAGAACAAGCTCGTACGAGTTACAATGTTCGTCATTGGAGCCAAGGTTTTTTTGGTATTAATGATCAAGGTGATGTGTATGTTGCGCCAAAGGCTGATGCCCCAGAGCAAACCATCGCACTTATAGATATCGCTAAACAACTTGAAGATAAAGGCTTGAGCTTACCTGCTTTGGTACGTTTTCCGCAAATATTGCATCATCGCGTTCACAGTTTATGTGCTGCATTTAATACCGCAATAGAAAGCTATGGGTATCCAAAAGACTATTTATTAGTCTACCCAATTAAAGTAAATCAACAGCGTGAAGTTGTAGAAGAGATAGTTGCCAGTCAAGCGAATATAGAAAAGAAACAGCTTGGCTTAGAAGCTGGTAGTAAACCTGAGTTATTGACCGTATTAGCATTAGCTGAAAAAACCAGTGCAGTGATTGTCTGTAATGGCTATAAAGATAAAGAATATGTGCGCTTAGCACTGATTGGCGAAAAGCTAGGTCATAAAGTGTATATCGTGCTTGAGAAACTCTCTGAGCTGGATATGGTACTTAGCCAAGCTAAAGAGCTAAACGTAAAACCGCGTATTGGTATACGTGTGCGTTTAGCATCACAAGGTAAAGGTAAATGGCAAGCGAGTGGCGGCGAAAAGTCAAAATTTGGTTTATCAGCGTCACAAGTATTACATGTAGTAAATCGTTTAAAAGAAACCGATCAACTTGATTTAATTGAGTTGGTGCATTTTCACTTAGGCTCGCAAATGGCTAATATTCGCGATGTCCGTCTAGGTGTAAGCGAAGCTGCGCGCTTTTACTGTGAGTTACGTAAATTAGGTGCACAAATTGATTGTCTTGACGTAGGCGGCGGTTTAGCGGTTGATTATGATGGCACACGCAGCCAATCACATAACTCAATGAATTACAGCTTGGCAGAATACGCAAATAATATTGTTTACACCATTGGTGATATTTGTAAGCAATACGAGCAGCCATTCCCGACGATTATTTCAGAGTCAGGGCGTGCGTTAACTGCGCATCATGCAGTGCTTATTTCAAATGTTATTGGTACAGAAAGCTACGTGCCTGAAGATATTCAAGCACCGGCAGAAGATGCACCAATCCTTTTGAAAAATATGTGGATGTCGTGGCAGCAACTTCATGTATTAACGGATGATCGTGCATTAATTGAAATTTATCACGACAGCCAAGGTGACTTAGCTGAAGCGCATAACCAGTTTGCAATGGGTTTACTTGATTTAACGCAACGCGCATGGGCTGAGCAAATAAATTTACGTGTATGTTATGAACTTAATAAACACATGGATAACAAAAATCGTTTTCATCGCCCGATTATTGATGAACTAAATGCTCGTTTAGCGGATAAATTTTTTGTTAATTTCTCTTTGTTTCAGTCATTGCCTGATGCATGGGGTATTGATCAAGTGTTTCCGGTATTGCCATTAAGCGGCTTAACAGAGGCACCTAAAAAGCGTGCTGTATTGTTAGATATTACGTGTGATTCAGACGGCGCGCTTGATCATTATGTTGATGGCCAAGGTATTGAAAGTACGTTACCAGTGCCTGAATTTAGTGCTGACACACCTTATTTGATGGGCTTTTTCTTAGTGGGTGCGTACCAAGAAATTTTAGGTGACATGCATAACCTGTTTGGCGACACTCACAGCGCTATGGTGCACATGGACGAGCAAGGTGAGGCAAGTATTGTAGAAATAAACCAAGGTGACACGGTAGCCGACATGATGCGTTATGTTCATCTTGATGTAGAAGGTTTTCAATCTTCATATGCACAGCTGGTGACTGCAAAATTACCACAGGCTGAGCAACAAAGCGTGCTTGATGAATTACAAGCGGGTTTAGACGGTTATACTTATTTAGAAGAGCTTTAATATGACCACTTTGTTTGATCACCCTGATCACTCATTGTATTCCAATGGCATGACGTTTTTACGTCAGCCAATGGTACAAAATATCACAGACATTAATGCTGATGTTGTCGTACTGGGATTGCCATTTGATATGGCAACCTCAGGGCGCCCGGGCGCTCGTTTAGGCCCAGATGCTATTCGCAGAGCATCAGTGCATTTAGCATGGGAAGAGACTAAATACCCATGGACATTCAAGTTGTTTGAACGTTTAAAGTTAGCGGATGCTGGGGATTTTACGTACCCAGTCGGCGATGCTGAATATTTTACTGCAAAGCTTGAACAGGCAGCTGCGGGCATTTTAAACCAAGGTAAAGCTATTTTAGGTCTAGGTGGCGATCATTTTGTCACCTTACCGTTATTACGAGCGCATGCTAAACGCTTTGGTAAAATGGCGCTAGTACATTTTGATGCTCATACAGATACTTATAGTAATGGTTCACGCTATGACCACGGTACCATGTTTTATCATGCACCGATGGAAGGACTGATTGATGTTGATCATAGTATTCAAATTGGTATACGTACTGATTTTGATCAAAGTAAACATGAGTTTGCCGTGATTGATGCTATGGCGGCTAATGATTTATCAGCGCAAAGCATTGCTGAGCAAATTTTAGCGCGCGTGGGTGATTTACCTGTGTATATCACCTTTGATATAGATTGTTTAGATCCCGCGTTTGCCCCAGGTACTGGTACGCCTGTGTGTGGCGGTTTAACCAGCGACAAAGTGCTTAAAATATTACGTGCGATTAAGGGCATAAATATGATTGGTATGGACGTGGTTGAAGTATCTCCCTCGTACGATCAAAGTGAATTAACAGCAATCGCTGCAGCAACCATTGCCAGTGAATTATTGCACTTATGGACGTTAAAGCATAAGTACTGATATTTTCATGTAAAATAAAAAGCGCCATCTAGGCGCTTTTTTGTCGTTGTCGATAAATTATGGAAACAGGCTATCAGCGATAAGTAAAGTCACCCCAGTGGCAAATAAATCTTGCATTGATACTTTTTTAAAGTCATTCCCAGCAAAGCGTGGGTAAATAAAACCATATCCTAGGCTGATGACCGTGATAGCTAAGATCAGTAGGGGTCATGGTTTATATTGCCTTGCATGCTCAATTCGTTCTTGGCTGCTTGGGTGGGTTGATAAATACTTCAACCAATTATCTTCAAGTTCAGCATGTTGTTCTTCTAAGCTTTGTTGTAATGCTTCAATAGCATCTGCAAAATCGTGATTGGAATAGCCCAATTTAACCAGCTTTTCAATTGCATAATTATCGGCTTCTCTTTCCATATCGCGTGAAAATGCTTGTTGCAAAAATGAAGAACCAGAGCCAAGTACTACTTCTGTAATACCTTCCAAGTCACCAAAAATTACAGCCAAGACAACGGTACTTGCAACCGCTTGCGCAGATAGGCGCACACCATGATGATGCTCAACATGGCCAATTTCATGTAATAAAATAGCGCGTAGTGCATCGGGTTTATCTGCCAGTAACGTAACGAGCTCATCAGTAACAACTACTCGGCCATGTGGTAGGGCAAATGCATTCGCTGCAAGATAATCAGATTGATAAAATGACAGCCTGAACTTTGTGTTGTCTAATTCGAGTGCTGTGAGCATTTGGGCCCATTTACTTTGTAAATCAGCTTGTTGATCTATTGAAAGTTGAGTTGGCTCTAGCGCTATTTTTTCAATCACAGCAAGGCTTTGCTCGCCCATACTTTCAACCACCGCAGGAGATGCTACATTAACGCTGTATACGGCAATTGCAGGGATCCCTCTATAGAGAATAAGCCAAAGCAATAAAGGTGCGACAACAACGCTGAGCAAAATAAGGAGTTTATTTTTCTCTAAACGCTCACTGATTGAATATACTTTATTGCCAAACGGCCAACGAAAATCCACATCATCAGGAATAAAGCGCCCGCCATTACAAAAACTAAGTTGTGCCGCTACCCCCGGGATCGCGCTTTCTAATATGCAATCTATGGTTGATGCGCTATGGATTAAGTCATTATTTTGATTAAGCAGTTGCACTTGCTCATTATTGACTTGAGCCGTGCAATATTGATGCTGGCTGCTATTGGGGAAGTAATAGCAGCCTGTTACATGAAGTGCTTTCATCAAGTGAGTGAAATATCGATGTCAAACACATTTGCGGCTTCTTCAGCAAATGATGATTGCTGCTGTTGTACAGTATCCATAAGCGTAAGCGCGCCTGTATAAATAGTGACCTCTGTGGCAGCGGCAAGTAAATGTGCTTTACGTATTTTTGTCCACGGATAAGCAAGGCCTAAAGTGAAAATAATTGCTACTGCATTAGTAAATAAAAGGAAACCGTAAGCTGCGGGTTTAAGGTCTGATTTGAAACTGGCTATGTCTTCAAACTCGCTACTATTCAAAATATGGTTACGAATAATAGATTGATAAATTCCGCTAACTAACGTGAGCATCCCAATATACATTACAGCCATTAGCACAGGGAAAAGTAAAGTGGAAAAATTCAAGCTGTTGGTATCTAAACCATTAAAACTCATCGCTACACCTGCAATCCCAGCTAAAATACCAAAGCCAATTAAACCAGCAAAGGTAACACCGATGGTAATCAATGCAGCCATATAATAAGTTTCGCCTTTAAGATTTACAGATAATGGTTTGCCACCATAGCTGATATTCTCATGTATGTATTGATCAATGCGCTTTAATGCATAAGGCATTAATAAGTACAGTGTGAATACACTTGCAATAGGGAGTAATACAAAGTTAATTAAGGCATCGCCGTAGTTACCAGAAAAGGCAAAGCGTACATTACGATGGCGCGTCATACGCATATTAAAGCGCAGGCCTTGATTGATTATCCATGGCATTAAAAACAAAAAACCGAGTGCAAATAATAACCCGATGACAGGCAAAAATTGTACGACTAAGCTATAAATAATAAAAACTATTACCGCTAAAATACGGCCTTTGAGTATTTGCATAGGTGTTGCTAAATAATCAAAGCTATGGTTATCGACATGTGTGTTGCCATAAAAGTAACGATAAGTACGTACTTTTGCCCAAGCAGAGTAAATACCAAGGGTTAAAATACTTAACACAATATTAACGATCCAAATGCCAAAAAACTCTCCGGCTTTACCGTTAAATTGTATTTTTCCTTTGAAAAGAATGTTATCAGTTGATGGTGGTGTAGTCTGTATTGTGGGTTCCATATGAAATTCCGTTTTCCTAAATTAGACTGGAATTTACTAAATTCCGCTATATTAAGCAATAAAAAACACGACACAGTCATCCCATGTTCATATTAAATATAGATGTTTATAAAGGTGTTTTAATGTTTTTCTGTTTTTTTCAAGTTCAGGATTTAGGATTAAATCTGCTATACTCTGGCCATCATTTTATGGGGCAGCTATGATTTCAAAAAACCAACTCAAGTTAATTCGTGCATTAGGTCAAAAAAAATACCGAAAGCAACATAATCAATACCTTGTACAGGGTGAAAAAAACGTACTTGAGTTATTGGCAAGTGGTTTAACAATGGTAGAGCTGTTTGCTACCCCCGCTTTTATTGAGCAGTATCAACAGCAAATTGGTTACGTAAAAGTAACGCCAGCCGATGAAGAAAGCCTCACTAAAGCCAGTACGCTAGTTTCAAATAATGCCGCAATTGCGATTGTTGAAATGCCACAGGTAAATGCCCCCAAAGCTGAGGGATTAATTTTAGCGTTGGACGGTGTGTCAGACCCCGGTAATTTAGGCACAATTATCCGCGTTGCTGACTGGTACGGTATTAAACATATAGTAACCAGTCTTGATAGCGCCGATCCTTACAATCCAAAAACCATTAGCGCGACAATGGGTTCATTTGTACGTGTTGCTGTCAGCCAAGTTGATTTAGCTGATTATTTAGTTGCGCTTAACCTACCTATTTATGGTGCTTTTTTAGAAGGTGAAAATTTGCACCATACTAAATTAGCCCAATCAGGCGTGTTATTGATGGGCAGTGAATCTCATGGTATTCGCACCCAATGTGCAGCGTTGGTCACTAATAAAATAACTATTCCGGCATTTGGCGAGGCTGAATCGTTAAATGTAGCCATGGCAACGGGTATTATTTTAGATAACTTTAAACGCCAAGCGTAACCTTTGTACTTACTTTTGCCGCCCATAACGGTTAAATTAAATACTGAAGCTATAACAATAAGAGTCGGTAAACCAACTAGATGCGTTTGAGCACCATAAAATTAGCGGGCTTTAAATCCTTTGTAGAGCCGACTAAAATTCCATTTCCTGATCAAATGACTTGTGTCGTTGGCCCGAACGGTTGCGGTAAATCCAATGTGATTGATGCCGTGCGTTGGGTGCTTGGCGAAAGCTCGGCCAAAAATCTGCGTGGCGATGCCATGACGGATGTTATTTTTAATGGCTCAACTAATCGTAAACCTATTTCGCAAGCATCAGTTGAACTGATTTTTGATAACACTCAAGGCCATTTACCTAATACCTTTGCTGATCGTAACCAAGTGGCAATTAAACGCTTAGTAACACGCGACGGGCAATCGTTGTATTTTCTCAATGGCAGTAAATGCCGTAAACGTGATATCACTGATATATTTTTAGGCACAGGCCTTGGCCCGCGCAGTTACGCAATTATAGAGCAGGGCATGATCTCACGTTTAATCGAGAGTAAACCGGCTGATTTGCGCGTGTTTTTAGAAGAAGCTGCTGGTGTGTCTAAATACAAAGAGCGCCGCCGTGAAACGCAAACTCGTATTAAAAGTACCCGCGAAAACTTAGAACGTTTACTTGATGTACGAAAAGAGCTGCAAGCACAGGTTGATAAGCTGGCAGTGCAATCAGTTGAGGCCAAAAAATATCGCGAGTTAAAAACGCAAGAACGCACATTAAAAGGTCAACTTGCTGTTTTGAAATGGCAAAAACTGCATCAGCAACAAGTGACTAAAGCCTATAAAATGGCTAAATTGAATGAGCAAATTAGTTTTTTTAAAACGGCTCACTCAGGTCATGATGATGTATTGGCAACCCTTGAAAGCCAAGTCCAATTGCGTATTGAGCGCCTCAACGAAGCCCAACAAAAGCAGCATCAAATTCATACAACACTTACACGTGTTGAGCAGCAACAAATAGGGTTAAAACAGCAACAGCAGGTTTTAAGCCAAAACCTGATCAAACAACAACAAATACAACTGCAAAGCCAGGAATCACAGCGATATCAAAGCAATCATGCGCAAGAGCTGGAAAACGTACTGCAAAGCGCGATTGAACACACGTTACTATGCACCGAGCAGGTGAACGAAGTGGCGTCGCAAGTTGCGCTGTTAGATAAGAGTAAAGCGCAAAGTAGCAGTGCGTGGCAAAGTATTTATGAGCAATTTCAATCGATAAACACCGATCACAATAATCAGCAAAATGTACTCACTCAACATATTCAAAGCCAGCAATATATAAAAAAGCAGCAAGATACCCTTAAAATCGAGTTGGTCGAGTTGAGCACCAACCCAGTTGAGCAACAAGTGGCGCAGCAACAGCAATTAATGCAGTCCCTCACGCAAGAGCTTGCCTCAAAACAAACGACGTTAAATAAAGTACACGTTAGTTTGCAGCAGGCTAAAGCCAGTTTAGCCGACAGCCAACAAAGACATGACGACATTACTCAGCAATTAAATGAGAATAAAGCCAAAGTAGTTGGCTTAAACTCAATGCTAGTTGGTGACGATGCGCAAAGTAAGCATAATATGCTTGCTCAGCTGTGTGTCAAAACGGGTTATGAGCATTTAATTGAGCATGCTTTGCAGGGGCTTGAACATTTAAATGTGACGAAGGGTGCTCAAAGCAATGCCGTTTGGCCTATTTCGTTAGTCGCGCGCAAAGGCTCATTAGCTGCATTAATCGAAAATGGTGTTTACCCTGAATTATTACACCGTATTGCTTATAAAAATAGTTTTACAGTAGATGATTTAATCGATGATTTTTGGTTAGCTGTTATAGATGCGCAAGGTAATATGTATGGCCGTAACTGGCACCAAAATACGAATAAGAATGCTGATAATTCATTACTGATTAAACATAAGCAACTTGCTGACGCTCAGTTATTAGAATCAAAATTAACGGCTGATTTAATTAGTCACAGCGATGTATTAAACACGCAGCAACAAACATGCGATCAACTTTGCGCTCAAATGGAAGAGCTTAAAGGCGCAGTGCATCAGTTGGCACAGCAAATAGCTGCGGCGAGTACGCGTAGAGATATGCTAAAAGAACAACAATTGCATTTTAAAAATCAACAGCATAAGTTACAAGGGAAGTTGCAATTATTGGATGATGAATTTAGTGTTGTGGCAGGTAAAGTTACGTTACAAGAACAGCTCATAATTGATTTAACGAAGCAAAAGGCATTAATAAGTGCAAGGCTTGAACAGGCAAAAATAGTTCAGCAGCAAAGTGATGAGCAATTTAAACACATTAACGCTGAACTTGAACGCTACAAAACTATTTCAAATCAAGCGACTTTGGCTGAGCAAAAAGCGCGCGGTGATTGTCAGCTCAGTGTTGCTAAATTACAGCATGCCATTACAGCCTGTGACACTGCGAGTGAAGCTGTAACTGAATTAACAATACAATTAGAAGATTTGGTCATGCCATTAGAAGAGGCCGCAGAACAAATAGTATTGTTATTAAAGCAAAATCAGCAAGGTGAAATTGAACTTAAAAACTTGCAAATAGCATTAGGTGAGGCTAAAACAGCTTTAGCAGATAAACAAGTGATGCTTAAAGGTTCGCAAGAAGAACTTGTTATTTTACAAGAACAGTTGCAACAACATGCTCTGGAAGAGCAAAGCTTGTTAGTTAAAGCACAGCTGGCGTTAGAGCCGCTAGATGAGTTGCAGCAAAACCTGAAAGATATTTTGGCGCAATTACCAGAGCAGGCCAATGCAACAACGTATCAGGGACATTTAAATAAAGTTACACAAAGTTTAAGTGAATTAGGAGCCGTAAATTTAGCCGCGATTGATGAATTTGAACAAGCTCAGCAACGCAGTCAGTATTTAGAGCAGCAACTTGAAGATTTAACTAAAGCGTTATCAACCCTAGAGGGTGCCATTGCAAAAATCGACCGAGAAACAAAAAATCGTTTTAAAACGACATTTGATCAGGTAAACCATGATTTTGGTGAGTTATTCCCTAAAGTATTTGGTGGAGGCAGTGCATATCTTGAATTAACCAGTGATGACTTACTAGAAAGTGGTGTTAGTATAATGGCACGACCACCAGGTAAGAAAAATTCAACAATTCACCTTTTAAGTGGTGGAGAAAAAGCGCTGACCGCATTATCATTAGTGTTTTCAATATTCAGGCTCAATCCAGCTCCTTTCTGTATGCTGGATGAAGTAGATGCACCACTTGATGATGCGAATGTTGGCAGGTTTTGCCGATTAGTGGAGGAAATGTCACAATCGGTGCAATTTATTTATATCAGTCATAACAAGATTGCCATGGAAATGGCGGGAAGGTTAACGGGTGTTACAATGGCAGAGCCAGGCGTATCGCGTATGGTTGCTGTTGATATCGAACAAGCAGTGCAAATGGCACATGCATAATTATTAATAGTTAAGTAGATAAATAATAAAGGTGAGGGGATGGCCGAAGAATTAAGATGGGTTTTAATCATTATCAGTGTAGTTGTCATTGGTGGATTATTAATACATGGCCTGTGGTCAGTTCGTAAAAAAGATGCACCTATTGCAACAAATGAGCGGGTTGAACCAACTGAGCAGCCCCCAGTGCAACGCCAACCAATATCAGAACCAACAGCAACACATACCTCGCAGCGTGATGAGCCGCAGTTTGGTGATCTTAGTTTTAGCGCATCAGATGAGCAGCCTAAGCTAGATGATGTAGTTGAGAGTACAGTGGCTGAGCAATCTGAACTGCAAGAAGATACACATAGCGAAGAATGCACAAAAACAATTGATGAAGCGCCAGCAGCAGAAGATTTTATTATTGTGCACATCCAAATGCCTGAAGGCTTAACAATGGAAGGTAGTAAATTACTACCCGCTGTAAATACGCTTGGTTTTAAATATTCTGAAGAAGGCTTTTTTAATCGCCACTTAGACCCTGCTGGCCATGGTCCAGTACTGTTTAGGTTAGTGAATATGTACAACCCTGGAACGTTCGATGTTGATAACATGGAACAATTTAGTACTGCAGGGATTAGTTTATTTATGACCTTACCCTGTGATGGCGATGGGCTTGCCGCATTTAATATGCTCCATAGCGCAGCGAAGAAACTGGCGGATGAATTTGGCGCCGCTATATTAGACTCACAGCGCGAAGAGATGACGGTTGATAGCGTACGTGATTACGTTGAAAAAGTGAGACGTTTTTCAGTTTAATTACCTGCTATGTAAAATTAATTAGTTAAGATTTTTATAAGCCACTTGGCGATGATTCGTTTAAGTGGCTTTTTATATTTTTGAGGTCAGTATGTCCACTTTAGTGCTTGCGCAAATAACGCAGCTACGTCAGCAATTAGAAGATCATAATCACAACTATTATGTACTCGATAACCCTAGTATCCCTGATGCGGAATATGACCGTTTATTACAACAGCTAAGTGCTTTAGAGAGCGAAAACCCGCAGTATGCAAGCGCGGATTCACCAACACAAAAGGTAGGCGGGGCTGCGCTTGCTAAATTTGAGCAAGTAGCCCACCAAGTGCCGATGCTGTCGTTAGATAATGCTTTTAGCGAAGATGAATTTACCGCATTTAACCGCCGTGTTAAAGAACGTTTAATGGACACCAACGAACTGACCTTTTGCTGCGAACCAAAGCTTGATGGCTTAGCTGTGTCTATTTTATATCGTAATGGTGTATTAGTGCAGGCTGCTACTCGCGGTGACGGGCATACTGGCGAGAATATCACAGAGAATGTAAAAACAATTCGTAATGTGCCATTAAAATTACGTGGTGATGATTACCCCGGCGAAATTGAAATTCGTGGTGAAGTTTTTATGGATAGCGCAGGGTTTGACAAGCTTAATGTTGAAGCCGAAAAGCGTGGCGAAAAAGTATTTGTAAACCCGCGTAATGCCGCTGCCGGCAGCTTACGCCAGCTCGATTCTAAAATAACAGCTAAGCGCCCATTGATGTTTTATGCATACAGCACAGGCATGGTTGCGGACGGCGAGCTTCCTAGCGATCATTATCAACAGCTTGCTAAATTAACAGATTGGGGCTTGCCGCTGTGTCCAGAAACTAAGTTAGTTGAAGGCCAGCAAGCCGCGCTTGAGTATTATCACGATATTTTACAGCGGCGCAGCAACTTAAAATATGAAATAGATGGCGTTGTAATAAAAATAAATAATAAAGCCATGCAAGAACGTTTAGGCTTTGTTGCACGAGCACCGCGATGGGCAATTGCTTATAAGTTTCCTGCTCAAGAAGAAATAACCCAATTACTCGACGTTGAATTTCAAGTAGGGCGTACTGGTGCAATTACACCTGTTGCACGTTTAGAGCCTGTATTTGTTGGTGGCGTAACAGTATCAAATGCAACACTGCATAATCGCGATGAAATAGAGCGATTAGGCGTAAAAGTAGGCGATACAGTCATTATTCGCCGTGCAGGTGATGTGATCCCACAAATTACTCAAGTGGTGCTAGATCGCCGTCCAGCTGATGCAAAGGATATTGAGTTTCCAGCGACTTGCCCAATCTGTGACTCGCATGTAGAGCGTATTGAAGGCGAGGCTGTAGCGCGTTGTACAGGAGGCTTAGTATGCCAAGCACAACGTAAAGAAGCGATTAAACATTTTGCCTCTCGCAAAGCATTTGATATTGATGGGCTTGGCGATAAAATTGTAGAGCAGCTGGTGGACAGAGAGCTTATTAAAACGCCTGCAGATTTGTTTATTTTAAAACAAGGGCATTTTGAGTCATTAGAGCGCATGGGACCTAAGTCAGCTAAAAACCTTGTTGCAGCGCTTGATGATGCAAAGCAAACAACGCTTGCTAAGTTTTTATATTCGCTCGGTATTCGCGAAGTTGGCGAAGCAACGGCGCAAAATTTAGCGAACCATTTTTTAACACTTGAAATGGTGACAACAGCAACGGCAGAAGCCTTAGTTGAGGTAAGTGATGTTGGTGAGATCGTTGCAAAACATGTGCGAGGTTTTTTTGCAGAGCAGCACAATTTAGACGTAGTAGAAGCATTAATTGCACAAGGAATACATTGGCCTGAACTAATACCACCGAGTGAAGAATCGCAGCCATTGGCAGGTTTAACCTATGTACTAACAGGTACTTTAAGTGTACTTAATCGTAATGATGCGAAAGCACGACTACAGCAATTAGGCGCGAAAGTGTCAGGTAGTGTGTCAGCTAAAACAGATGCGTTGATCGCGGGCGAAAAAGCAGGTTCTAAGCTCACTAAAGCGCAAGATTTAGGCATTGAGATACTAACCGAAGATGATTTAATTGCACTTTTGGCGCAGCATAATGGGTAACTTAACTGCCAATGCAGTTAAAGCTCAACAGCAGTCCATTATTGATCACTATAAGTGCCGCTGTACTTATAGTGAGTTTAATAAAGATAGGAAATGCTGATGCGTTACGGACCGGAGTATTGGGATAAATACGGTACATACCGTACGCCAATCGCATTTCATTTGAGTTTACTTGTATTATTACGTGCTTATTTTATTTGGATTATTGCAGCACTAAGCCGTCGCCCTGAATTGGATATAATGTCGTTGGTTTTTAGATCAAAAAATGATTTTTTTAGTGCTTTGGCCATCGGCGCAATTGCAATTATTCCAGCGGTTATATTTTGTTTACGCAGGCCACAAAAAAGCACTGCTGGTGCTGCGAAATTAGCACGAATTTGGCGCTTCATGCGCTGGCCATTACTTGTTTGCGCAGCCGCTGATTTAGCTTGGTTAGTTATTCAAGCAGCACATAGTTATTATCAATTTTCGATGTTTTTAGCGCTACAAATGGTAACAGTGTTATGGGTGCTTCTGTATTTAGCCAAAAGCCGTTATTTAACGGTATTTTTTAATGACTGGCCCGATCCTGAAACGGATGACAAGAAGCACTAACATCAATCTTGGTTAGTAAGGACTATCAATGCAAAAAATTAATCAACGACTGGCGCTGATCGTCGCTTGTTTTGGCAGCGTACTATTATTGCTGAGCTTATTTACTGGGCTATTTCAGCAGCCTTGGTTTGTATTTTTAATAGCTTTATGGGTGTTCGTATTTAGCTCGTGCTGCTATCGGTTAACGTCATTTTTTAAAACACGTAATAGCCTTGATAAATTCATCCAACGCGATCAAGAAAACTTATTATTATTTACACTGACAGGCTTTTTTGATCGCACACACGGACCGCAATGGCTGGTTATAAATACGATTGAAAAAATACAATGCCATGATGATTTATTGTATGTTTACTCTAGTAAAGAGCGACAATTATCTGTCAGCTTGCCGGCAACGAAAGCTGAGATTTTAGCGTATTTAGATTCACTTTTTACTGCCCGTGAAAAGCAATCTATTTTGATACAATGAAATATAACCTTTAAAACAGCGGTATACTTAAACGCATCAAGTTAGTCGTTGCTTTTTGGAGGTATCATGAAACAACAGATCGGTTTAGGTGGAAGCTGCCATTGGTGCACCGAAGCTATTTTCAGTTCATTAAAAGGTGTTGAGAGTGTTGAGCAAGGTTGGTTTAAAAGCTCAGAGAACAGCAGCCAATTTAGTGAAGCGATTCGATTGCGCTTTGATCCTCATAAAATAAGCTTAACTGATTTAATTGCAATCCATATCGATACCCACAGTGCAACGAGTGAACATAGCATGCGTGAGAAATATCGTTCTGCAATTTATGCTTATATACCCAAGCCACCTCAAGATGCAGAATTCAGCGTTTCACAGAGGCTTAATATCAAGGCGTTACTTTGTAGGAATGGCCATCCCTTTTAAGAAGGAACAACGATGAGAGTAAGTCTCTGTGAAACGCCCAACGGGTTGGTTTAAAAGCGATTTATACTGCGTTATTGATTTTAATAATAGAACCACTATTACTTGCAATCAATGCCTTGCCTAAATCGCTTTTAATTCCAACTGAAACTCGCATCTTGAGGTGGTTTGGGTATACGAGCGCGCAATGTAAAGCTGCACAGCACGCGTTAGATTTAAAGCAAGCAGATTATAACAAGCCATTAATTACACAAATTTTACTGGCAGGGGAGTTTAAACATTCACCGAGCCAGTATCAAAATTACTATTTTTCAAATCCTAACAAACCATTTTGTGAGGTACGGATAAATCCAAAACTCGCAATGTTATTAACGCACTACCATGATAATGTGGATAGCAGTAAATTAACCCATCTTGTATAAATGAGGTCAATTATGTTGAACTGGAATGATATTTTAAATTTTGCCAGTAAAGGTAACCCAGAGCCAAGCCGTAAAGTAGAGAAAACCATGCAACAATGGCAAGAGATGCTATCAGAAGAGGCATTTTATGTGACGCGTAATAAAGGCACTGAGCGCCCACATAGCTCAGATAGTTGCACGTTGTTTGAACCTGGAAAGTATGCCTGTATATGCTGTGATAACTTATTATTTGATGGCGACGAGAAATTTGATAGTGGCACCGGTTGGCCATCGTTCACGCAACCAGCAGAGATAAATTCCATCGCTTACAATGGTGACAAAACCCACGGTATGCAAAGAGTTGAAACGGTTTGTAATGTATGCGATGCGCACTTAGGTCACGTATTCCCTGATGGGCCAATGCCCAGTGGACTGCGTTATTGTATCAATGCGGTATCCCTGAAAAAGCTGTAAGCAGCTTTATGTAAAAAACGAACGCCATAACCACTTTATAAAAGCTGACTTAAAGTGGTTACATAGGCATTAAGTATGGTTTATAGATACGCTAAATTGGGTCAATAAATTGTGCAATAGCAAAAATTAAATGCTCTCTGCAAATAGGCTTTGTTATGCAGTAATCAGTTAATTGTGTGAATTTCATTTTTTCATTTTGCAGGGCTGAGGCTGTTACCGCAATGATTGGAATATGTTTATATTTAGCGTCATTGCGTAGAAACTGAGTTGTTTCAAGGCCTCCCATAATTGGCATCTTCATATCCATTATGATTAAATCTGGGATTTTTTGACTGACACTTTTTATTGCTGTTTGACCATTTTCAGCCGTTTCAATGTCAAAAGACCAACGAGATAAAAATGAAATTAAAAAATCTCGGTTATAAGCAATGTCATCAACAATTAATATTCGAGCAGGATTAAATTGGTAACTATTAATAGGGGGATAATAGGCTTTTTTAGTCCTTCTGATTGAATGAGTTAATTTAATGTCGGGGATACGAACAATAAATTCACTGCCTTGACCTTCACAACTATTTACTTGTAATGTGCCACCCATTAACTTAATGAATTTTAGTGAGATAGCCAAACCTAATCCAGTACCGCCAAACTCAGAACTTTTTTGTCCTTCCACTTGCTCAAACGCATTAAAAATACATTTTTGTTGATCATCTGGGATCCCTTTGCCGGAGTCTTGGACACTGATCACTAAATTGATATGTTGATTTGTTGAGCCTTGCTCACAATCAAACAATGCACACACGTGACCTTGCTCAGTAAACTTTATGGCATTACTAATTAGGTTGATCATTACTTGTCGTAATTTATTACCATCAAGGTGTAGGGCGGTGTGAATGAGCTCAGAGCATCGAATTGTCAGTGCTAGATCTTTTTGCGCACATTGCTGCATAAACATCATCGATAATTCATTACACATTAAATTTAAATCAGCGTCTTCGAGCTCAAGCTGCATTTTTCCCGCATCAATTTTCGATAGGTCTAAAATACCATTCAAAATACCTAATAAAGAGTTACCTGAAACGGAAATAGCCTCCAGATATCGAAGCTTTGTTTTGTCATACTCGCTGTCTTGCAGCAATTGACTAAAACCAAGCACTGCATTAAGCGGTGTTCTTAGTTCATGGGACATATTAGCTAAGAAAACACTTTTAGCTTGATTTGAATGTTCAGCCTGATCTTTGGCTGCTAAATATTCTTGTGTGCGTGTTGCGACCATTTCTTCTAAAATAGACTGTTGCTGATGCATGTTGTTTATTTGTTGTCGCACTGCTGCTCGCATCATTTTAAAACCACTTGCAAGTGTACCAATTTCATCTTGACTAGCAATATTAATGGGGCAATCAAGATCGCCTGTGGTGATCGAGTGTGAAAATTCAACGAGTTGCTCAATAGGTTGCAGGATTATTTTACGAATAACGATATAAGCAATTACGAGTGCGGCTAATAAATATAATGCAAATAATGAGACGGCATTGGTGATAATAGAGGCAATTTTTTCAGCGAGTCCATCATCAGAAAAGCTAACAACAACAAAGCCTAGATTGTCATTTTGATGTCCTTTAACGGGAATAACAACGTGATAAATATTATCATCATTGATAATAATACTTTGTTGTTGATCGAGGGCTTGTAACAATGTTTGATTAATAACATCACTCGATACTTGTTCAATATCGTGATGCGCCACTATATGTGCTTCGTTATCTATAAAAAAAACATTAGTGAGGTCATTAAAGCTATTTTGCTCTAGTAGCTGGTCAATCGCGATGGTTTGAATTTGCATCACCCAGTTACCAACATTACCATCTTTGCTTAATTTTTTTATTTCACCTAGCATCGGTGAGACGATCGCAGATGCTTTCTCACTCATATTTAATAAAGTTTGATTTTTTAGTTCAATAACATGCAAAGCTGTACTAACACCTAATACTAAGCTGATAGTAAAGCCGATAATTAATAGTATTTTATGAGCAATGCTTATATACATAGGCTACTTCTGCTTTAAATTATTAGTCTCAAGTACAACGGTAATTTTATCGTTGCTATTATTTAACGTTTGGTGAATATCTGCACCATAAAAAATTTGGCTATAGGCATGAGATATAATTTCACCAATGGCTGGAAATTGCGCGATCCCAGATTGAATGTGAGCAGGTGTTGCGTGTTCAAAAACCCACAGCATTGTCGCGTTAAATCCGGGCTTATTTACCAGCGTAAAAAGCTGTTCTTGCCATATTTGTTGCCGTGGTGGTGAGCCTCCGGTACTTAATAAACTCGCTGTTTGGGCACTTGTTGCCCATTGAATAAAAAGCCAAGCCGCAGATTTTTTAGATGATTTTGAATTAATAGCAAATGCCCACGCCCAAGGAGAGGTCTCACGTGCTTGTGGACCCTTAGGTAAGGGGGCTGCCTCCCATTTATCCCATATGTCTGACTCTTTAGGTGTATCTATTTCATTATAAAAATGAGATGCGATAAAAGCTGATGCCAATTTACCTTCTTTAAATAGCTTTCTAATATCATAAAAATGTAATGTACGGCTATTTGATGGATTACCATAGCCAACAACTAGATCTCGATAGGCTTTAATACCTTTTTGAGCCTCACGCGAGTTACTAAGCGCTTCTCCTTCTTGTGTTAATATTTGCGCGCCATATGCGCGCATCACAGGTAAAACAGTCCAAGTATTTAATCCAGCGCCTGGTAATGTACGAGATGCGAATGCACTCATTCCTGCTAACTCAGGGTTTAAATCAATTGCTTTTTGAAGTGCAATTTTGGTTTGTATAAGTTCTTCATAAGTATTGGGCACTTGTAATTCAAACTTATCGAAGAGGTCTTTACGGTAAAAAAATATTGGTGCCGAAAAGTCAAAGGGCAGTGATAATAATGTACCGTTTATCTGACACAACGCTAAGCTGTTAGGGCTAATATCATCAATTTTATACCAATTTTTATCGGTTAAGGCGGGATTATTTATGTAAGGGGCAATGGGGTCGATATAATTTTTTTCATATGCTTGACCTAAAAATGTAACACCCATGGGTAATACATCATATAAGCCTAATCCTTTCTCTAAGTCTTTACTTCGTCTGCGGCGCATTTTTGACTGTTCTAATGCATGAAAGCCAACATTAATACCTGTTAATTCTTTAAAAACAGGCAAGTACGGTTTTAAAGCCATGAATGCAGGCTGTTGATCTGCCAAAACATTAATATGCGTACCCTCAAAGGCACGCCAATCAATATCAGCTTCTTGCCAGTTTGAGAGCTTAGTTTTAGCTGCTAAAGCACACGTAAAGCTCAATGATAGGCTAGCCATTAACAAATATATTAAGTGAGAGGCAATATGTTGCAATAGGACTTCCTTATTGATGGTTTATACGAGTATAGAATGCGCTAGCGCGTAAATAGGGAAATTATTTTTATTTAGTTAAAATTAACCCCATGGCATTCGCTTGCTGTGATATTTTTTCAAACCGCTGTTGTTGCTCATCATCTAATTGTGTCGAAGACAGAAGTGCAAAGCATTTTTTAGCGATTGATAGATTCATTGTTTGGCTACTTTCTTTGCTGTTATCAAACTGACACTGTAATAAATTTAAAGCAATGCTAGCATTGCGAGGCATGATCCTAAATGCCTGTGTGAAAGCTTCCAGGGCCGTATTGAGTTGTCCACGGTTAAATTGTGTAACAGCATGATTATTTAGTTCTTTAGGCCCCATTTTAATATCTCGGCGTTCTCTTTGCTGCTGTTGGATATATTGCAGATAAATAGGATCACTGATGTTTGGGTGACGTTCGCAATGTGTAATAATTTGGGAGAATAATGATTGTGCCTTGTGATGAAACCCGAGTTCATGAAATGCTTTCGCTTTGTCGAGTGCACCGTCGACGGAGCGAATTTGAGTGTCATCGACATCAAGCTGTTCTATAAGTTTTTTAGCTTTTTGGTGCTCATCTTTAAGGTAATGTAAACGAGCATTTAATACATCAATTTGTGCTTGGTTATGGCTATTTGGAAATTGACTTTTTAAGTCGTTTAAATATTTATTTGTTTGTCTCGAAATACGTTGAACCTGATCGCTTTGATCTGTAGTCAGGGCGAAATCAATACCAGCTCGCGCTGCATTTAAATATATATCGGGATGATCGTGTATGGAGTGCTTTGCAAAGTTTGCAATATCTTTTTGTGTTGCGTAGTTTTTTTCATAATCGTGATTTAACTGTGTGACATGACTTAATGATTTTTGACGATCGATATTTCGCGGTGCAATCTCTACTGCTTTACTTAAAAAATCTTGTGCTTGTTCAAATTTATTTAGTTTTATTTCTAAGCGGCCAAGTAAATCTAATGCCACTAGCCTAGTTTCATGTCGTTCTAGCATTGTTTTAAGCATACGTTGAGCCAAAATATGCTCATTGTTAGCAATAAGGGCTTCTACTAAACCTACTTTAGCCCATGTGAACTTTTGAATATTTAAAACCGATTTAAAGTAGCTTTTTGCTTCTTCATTTCTTTTTAATCGAATTAAAAGATCACCTTTTAACCTTAGTAAAATTGCGCTATTAGCGCTGCCTTTTTCATTTAAAGCAGCATTAATGAACTTGAGCGCCTTAGAATCGTTATTATCATCTATTAGGCTATAAATTTTTTGTAGTTTATGCTTTCTCAATAAAATCCGTTCTATTCGTGTTTTTAGTTCGTGAATAGTGAAAGGTTTCACAAGAAAGTCATCAGGCTGTAGTTCAAGCATACTATGAACTAAAGATCCTGTTGTTTCAGCTGAAATGAATATAAAACCAGTAGAGTGCTTAATTAATCTTTTTACACGCAGTTCTTCATATAGCTGGTAGCCATCTTGATTTTTACTTAAATTAAAAGAACATACTATAAGGTCAAATGATTCTGAGAGGCACTGTTCTTTAGCCGAGCTAGCATGCTCAGCAAAGCTAAGTTGCTCAAAGCCAAGTTTTTCGAGAGATTGCTTCATATAGCTTTGGGCAAGTGGTTGCTCTTCAACTATGAGTATTTTGGCTTTAGAAAAAATCTTTGTTGGCATTAAACTTGCGACCAATTAAACGTATCAGTGACTATAATAAACAGTCTAGTCGCTGACAAGGGAATTTAAAATTTAATCATTGTAAGTAGTGGGTTTATTTCGGATATATAAGAAAATACGAGCAATAAGTAATCGTTACGTATTATATAAACTGTTTAGTAGTTAGTTTGTCTTAGATATCATAAAGATAAAACTCTTAACGTGTATGAATAAGTAATTAAAATTTTTAACCTATTTATATGTTTGTATGGAGGTGGTGATACTTTTAATTGAATTGAATTGAATTGAATTATATGTGGTGGGTGATACTGGACTTGAACCAGTGACCCTC
This sequence comes from Pseudoalteromonas sp. NEC-BIFX-2020_015, assembly GCF_012952265.1. Classification (NCBI taxonomy): domain Bacteria; kingdom Pseudomonadati; phylum Pseudomonadota; class Gammaproteobacteria; order Alteromonadales; family Pseudoalteromonadaceae; genus Pseudoalteromonas; species Pseudoalteromonas sp. NEC-BIFX-2020_015. The sequence continues at coordinate 2,239 of NZ_JABCJL010000006.1, read as the reverse complement.
GCCTTGTAAGGGCGATGCTCTCCCAACTGAGCTAATCACCCACATATAATTTTTGATTAAATGGTGGGTCGTACTGGACTTGAACCAGTGACCCTCGCCTTGTAAGGGCGATGCTCTCCCAACTGAGCTAACGACCCCAAATAATCAATTAACTAAACTTTACGATAACCATTTTATAAATGGTGGGTCGTACTGGACTTGAACCAGTGACCCTCGCCTTGTAAGGGCGATGCTCTCCCAACTGAGCTAACGACCCGTAAAGTTTTATATCTAAATGGTGGGTGATACTGGACTTGAACCAGTGACCCTCGCCTTGTAAGGGCGATGCTCTCCCAACTGAGCTAATCACCCATTTAGATATATTGTAATATGCACCATTTAAAAAATGGTGGGTCGTACTGGACTTGAACCAGTGACCCTCGCCTTGTAAGGGCGATGCTCTCCCAACTGAGCTAACGACCCATATTACAATTTTAAAACGCGACTATTAATAAAATAATAGGTTTTATATGTGGTGGGTGATACTGGACTTGAACCAGTGACCCTCGCCTTGTAAGGGCGATGCTCTCCCAACTGAGCTAATCACCCACATATAAATTAAAACGCTACTATCAAAATAAATAGTACTGGACTTTAACCAGTGAACTTCGCCGTTATTTCTAAATAGCGGTGATGCTCTTTTTTTCTAATTGAGCTAACAACTCATATAGAATTAGATGTGGTGGGTGATACTGGACTTGAACCAGTGACCCTCGCCTTGTAAGGGCGATGCTCTCCCAACTGAGCTAATCACCCACATCTAATACAACACATTGCTGCGTTGTTGTGGGGCGCTATTATAGATAGAGTTCCAAATGTGTCAACACTTGAATGTGAAAAATGTTTTAGATGCGGGTTTTATAAGCAAACAATCGTTTTTGAGGCTAATAAATAAACATTCCTCTGTATTTGAAGCCGTGTTTACGTAAAGTTACTCGCATAACTCATTAGTGCATAAGCTAAATGATTGGTTTATTAACCAGGTAAAGGCCAATAAATTACCCTTGTCCTTAATGAGCCGAAATAATATTAGCTAATTATTAAATAATGGCCAGGCAGGGAAGCTATTTTATTGTAATTATAAACAGCAGGTATGCGTGATCTAATAATCACCCAACACACCGTGGTGTAATTGCACTTTTTTACGTTGCAGAACAGCCATTTTTAGAATGGTTATTTCATTGCGATACGAAAGTGAGGGGGCCTTGAAGTTTAGTGAGCTCTAATAACGTGTGCTTGGTTTATTTATTCAATATAAAAAATATCAGCAGGATCTTAATTGCAAGAGTGATTCTTTCATAATTTGATTTGCATATAGATGTATACCCTATAAGTTAGAGTCATTATGATTATTTAACGGCAATCCTTTCTCTTTAGCGCTCGTTTATTTATGATTTAAACGCGTTTTAAGGGAAAATGTATTGTATATTTGAATCTGTTGTTTATTCAGTATCCAGTTTGTTGAAATTTAAATCATTTAAATAAAGTTACATAAAAAACTGTTGACTTTATTTGGGGTGCTGCATAGAATGCGCCCCGCACTAAGCAATACACCACACGGTTTACCGAGTAAGTGTTTAGCAGAATAAATTGGGGCTATAGCTCAGCTGGGAGAGCGCTTCGCTGGCAGTGAAGAGGTCTGCGGTTCGATCCCGCATAGCTCCACCAATTTATTTTAGTGTATGTCCTAGGGTAGCAGTTTTCTGTGTCCCCATCGTCTAGAGGCCTAGGACACCGCCCTTTCACGGCGGTAACAGGGGTTCGAATCCCCTTGGGGACGCCACTTAGCTTTTATTAGTTAAAGGCGGTTTTACCGAGAGAATAGCGAACAGATTAAGCTCGAGTCTTAATTTGTATATATCGCAATACCTTAAACAGCTCAGGATGTGAGTTTAACTAATCAACTGTCCTAGTGACACATTTATGTGTCCCCATCGTCTAGAGGCCTAGGACACCGCCCTTTCACGGCGGTAACAGGGGTTCGAATCCCCTTGGGGACGCCACTTACTTATTTTAATAGGGAAGTGCAGTGTTATTAAGAAAGCTCGCCTGAAACGAGTTTAACTATTCAGTTGTCCTAGTGACACATTTATGTGTCCCCATCGTCTAGAGGCCTAGGACACCGCCCTTTCACGGCGGTAACAGGGGTTCGAATCCCCTTGGGGACGCCACTTACTTATTTTAATAGGGAAGTGCAGTG
>NZ_JABCJL010000069.1:0-1464 GCF_012952265.1 Pseudoalteromonas sp. NEC-BIFX-2020_015 | reverse complement strand
TAAGAAAAACAGCCAGTTTTGTGGGTCCTAAATGCATTGCCTAGTGCTTTAAAAACGCTTAGAGTTAATTATAGGAGCTCGTTTTTTAATTGAATTTGGCTGTTAGAGTTATTCTACAGCCTCGTTATACACTCAGGAGAATTTGCGGTTATGGAGCGACCAATAAAAAGTTTAATCTTTAGTACTGCTCAATTAGATTTGTATGATCGCGATGGAACCAAGTGGCTTCATGTTAATACCTATGGTGAAGGTCTAATGGTAAATAAATTTGACCTGTCAAAAGCCAAAATAGAGACAACTCTGCCACTTGAATCGGAAACTCTAGAACTGCCTTCATACTGGCAAATCAGCTCCAGTAGTTTCAGAGTAAAAATTAAACTTAAGAAGTTGGATAACAACCTTATAAAAGGAAGTATTACCATTTTTTTATTGGGCTTTTTGCCTATATATTGGTGTTGGCTTTCAGGTAAACAAAACTTATTTAACGAATTACGTGGGCTAAATCGTGTATAACAAGTTGCTCAAATTCGTTCGTAAACTCACTGGGACAATTAACAGTTGGCTTGGCGCTCCGCGCAAGTATAGCCAACTGTTAATTGCCCCTTAGCAAAGCGTTGTGGCTGTAGAATTACTCTTTTTTAAGAAAAACAGCCTGTTTTATGGCTTCTAAATGCATTACCTAATGCTTTAAAAACGCTTAGAGTTAATTACAGGAGCTCGTTTTTTAATTGAATTTGGCTGTTAGAGTTATTCTACAGCCTCGTTAGGGTTCAAGGATGATTTCGGAAAACTTTTCATGGTCTGAGAGTATTTATCTAAAATACGATTCCATCGAATATGATCTTCATAACGATTTTGATTTCATCGAAATTAATTATATTATTGAAACTCAATCAGTTACTCTTAAATGGAAAAGAGGCACTGGAAATTGGGTAAATCAAAATCAACCTGATTTAATTGTTCTAAATATATCGAATGTATCTCAATTTGAATTTAAGCCAAGAGATTCTGAAATGCCTTTCACAGAAGATGATTGCTTAGAAAGTTTTGGTTTTATATCAGATGATGATTGGTGCGATGGTCAATTCTGGGCTGATAAAATCCCAGACGAAAGCTGGCTTTGGTCATTCATTTTTCAGTCTGGAGCAGAAATTATAATTGGGGCTAAATCAGCTATTGTGCAAATTGAACCCTAATCGGGTAGCCGGAGGTCTCTAACCTCCAGCCCCCACACCACCCATCATGCGGGTCCGCAATGGGCGGTTCATCTCCTGTAATGAATATTGATCCAAATATCTTTCAATGACACTAAACCTTGTGATGCTAAGTAGTCATTGCCTAGCGCAATGTTAATTCCTTTTGTTTTTGAGCTTCTACAAGGGCCTTCGCTTCCAAGCGCCTACTTTTGGTACTGGTGATACCACAGGCTATGGCGAGTCGTTCGCTAACACCTAATTTCATTAA
>NZ_JABCJL010000068.1:0-1526 GCF_012952265.1 Pseudoalteromonas sp. NEC-BIFX-2020_015 | reverse complement strand
AATGGTTTATTTAAAACAGAAATTATTCGCAGGAATGGCCCGTGGAAAAATGTTGATGCTGTTGAATATGCAACCTTAGAATGGGTAAGTTGGTTTAACAATCAACGGTTATACTCTTCAATTGGGTGTGTTTCACCAGCTCAATATGAAGCAAACTACTATGACAATTTAAACGAGTCAGGTAAAGTGGCCTGACTTAAACAAACTGGTCTCCGATGAACTCGGGGCGATTCAATATCAACCTTAGTTGAACTGTATGTAATAACAGTAGTTGATACTATGATTTTTGCAAAAAAAATTGTGCCTGTCCTTTTTTATTCTTTGAAAAGAAAAGCCCCGCTAGTGCGAGGCTTTGGATTCAAAGATTACTACTTTGCAAGTCAACCTAGAAACCCTTAGGTCTATCTTTTCTAGCATTCCATATTGAGAGACTTAGCACTACGACACCAAATATAAGGAGATACATCGTAGATTCAGAGTTTTTCTCAAGCACGTTTAACCTAGTATTCAGCCAAACAGGAAAGAAAATCGCAAATGGAATTTCAATGCATATAAACAAGATAAAAAGCGCGTAACTTGCTATGCCTTTCTTAAACTTGTCTCTTGTATGAAGATTTTTTTGCTGTAAAAAGAAGTACAGCTTAAATCCCAACATACATAATGCAATGTACATAACTCCCCAAATAGTAAAATATATCATTGATTCATCTCATTCACTTTTTCTTCGATTTTCGGTGCCACTTTTTCTGCCGCGCCAATAATAGCACCTTCAACAACTGCACCAGCGGTTAATCCAGCCGAAGTGGGTGCTCCAGCTTGCGACAAAGTTTGGCCTACAACTGGTTTCATTGTCATATTCGCAACTCCTTTCGCAACAAGACCACCCCCACCAGCTCCTAAACCGCCCGCCACAGTTGTCGTTGCATCAACATTAACATCCATCTAAAGTCACATTTTCAATGCCTTTTTCCATTGCAGCAGTTGCAGTAGAACCAATAGCTTGACCCGTAGCGCTAGCCGCCATACCAGCAACAGCCATACCCGCTACATGAGATGTTTGTGGGGCAACGAAACCTACAGCAGCACCTGCTGCGGCACCAGACAATGTACCAACGAGTTTGTTTTTAAAGCCTCCACCTGAGGCAACAAATCCACCAACAGCACCAGAAATTGCGCCATATGCAGCACCTAATACTCCCCATTCCCCATCAGGATCAGTATATTTATATGGATTATTGTTAACATATGCATAACGGTTAAAACCATGAACGGGGCTACCTCTTCTAATTGCCTCCATCGCATCAACCGGATCATTTGAATAAAAACGACCTATAACTGGATCATAATATCGTGCCTGCATATAACTCAACCCTAAATCGGTGTCGAGTAACTTAAGTTGAGAGTAACTTAAGTTGACACCCATCTTAATTATTTCTAGTTAAAATTTAATGTTAAACATCAAAAATACAAACTTTAGGATGGGTGTCTCTTTGTTCGTCCTTTGTTCGTCTTTCTCATATAAACTC
>NZ_JABCJL010000067.1:0-1629 GCF_012952265.1 Pseudoalteromonas sp. NEC-BIFX-2020_015 | reverse complement strand
GCCGCCGGTCCTGCTCTCGAGGCTAGGCGCCCGCCGGCTGGGCTGTCCAACGACCGACCTGACATGAAGATGGCTGCCAGGCCACGGGCGCTACGGGCGTCAGCCGGTGGCGGGTAGTGGGTTGAGGGTGACGTCGTAGCCGAGCTGGCGGAGTTGGGTCAGGGCGCGCTGCTTGGTCTTGTCCGGGGTGCGCCGGGTGTAGTAGTCGCCGCCGAGGTCGGTGTAGCCGACGTCGGCGGTGAGCATGTGCCAGAACGCGGTGAGCAGGGTGTGTTCGATCGCGACTAGGGCTTTCATCGGACCGCGTCGGGAGGCGATGCGCCGGTAACGGGCGGCGAGTCGGGTGTTCTGCCTGCTGCGCGCGATGCTCAGCGCGGCGATCCCCAGGGCGCCTTTGAGGTAGGGATTGCCGGGGCGGGTCTTGGTGGACTTGATCCGGCCGGCGGACTCGTGGCTACCCGGTGCGGTGCCGGCCCAGGACGCCAGGTGCGCGGCGGTGGGGAACCGGGTCATGTCCGCACCGGTCTCGGCGATGATGATGTCGGCCAACGTGGTGCTGATCCCGGGCACGGTCACGATCAGGTCGCGGGCGCGACGAAACGGCGCGATCACCACCTCGATCCGCGCGGTGAGCTCCTCGATGGCCTGGGTGTGCTGGTCGATCAGGGTCAGGTGCAACCGGGCCAGGAACGCGTGGTGGGCGGTGAACCGTCCGGTCAACGCCTCGGTCAGGGCGGGGATCTTGTCCCGCAGTCGGGCGCGGGCCAGGTCGGCGAGGACCGCCGGGTCGTGAACACCGTCGATCATCGCCGTGAGCATCGCCCGGCCGGACGGGCCGCTGATGTCGGTCGCGACCGACGTCAGCTTGACCCCGGCGTCCTCGAGCAGCTTCTCCAGCCGCTGCCACTCCCGGGTCCGTTCCCGGGTGACCGCGGTCCTGGTCCGGGTCAGGTCCCGCAGCTCACGGATCGGCTGCGGCGGCACGAACGAACCGCGCACCAGGCCATGGGCACCGAGCTGGGCGAGCCAGGTCGCGTCCGAGACGTCGGTCTTGCGACCCGGCACGTTCTTGACCTGCCGGGCATTGACCAGCAGCACCTCGAACGGACCGTCCTCGAGCAGGTAGTAGAACGGCTTCCAGTAGTCCCCGGTCGCCTCCATCACCACCAACGTGACCTGCTGCTCGATCAGATGCTCGCGCAACGCGAGGATCTGCCCGGTCATCGACGACCACGTCGTCACCGTCGACTTCGCGCCCGCCCGGCCCGGCGAGGCGATCCGCACGCACACCTTCGCGTCGCGCTTGCTCACGTCCACTCCCGCGCAACGCGGGTGAAGAAGATCCATCAGACGTCCCCTTCCTGGTCCGGGATGCAAAAGCGCCGGTCCCGGGGAGGGCGAGAAGACTGACAAGTCTGACATTCGTGCTCGAGGCAACACTCCACGGTTCCCGTGGTTGCCCCCCACCACCATGCTCAGCCACAAGCTCACAGGCACTAGAGGCGTTCCGGCGTTGACCGGGACCGACCCGACCACGATGAACCCACCGGCGAGCCCGAGGCAACCGCCACATCCCAGCGCCATCTTCCCCACCCACGATGCGCCCGCAGGGCGCCCAAATGCTCTGCC
>NZ_JABCJL010000065.1:0-1967 GCF_012952265.1 Pseudoalteromonas sp. NEC-BIFX-2020_015 | reverse complement strand
TATCAAATGAACTAGATAATGTTTGATATCCAATTAAGCTTGCAACAGTCAAAGCTCCAACAACCTTTAATATTTTTGTATCTTTATCATTCATACCGAAGTTATTTACATCCCCATATCTATATCTGGTCCTTCTTGAATATTGGTGGCGATAGCACCCGTAGTAGACTGTATTGCTTTAACATAACTAGACAGCCACTTTAATTGAGTAAATAAAACTGTGCTACTAAGTTTACCCTTTTGGGCTGAAGACTTATCTATTTTTATATCATCACCCGCACATCGCTCATTAAGCGAGCGCCTATACTGTTAAACCTAAATTACACGCATGGAAATGACTGCATGATTGCAGTTTTAATTCTTTATTGAAGACTTTTAACTTTATGCCAGTAGCTTTTCGCTGTTACTGACATTGCTACGCCGTTTTCTGTTCAAGTGTTCACTGTAACTCCCTTGTGAGGTCGTCCTACCTACTGCGCCATGAAATACGCGCGTAAATTGCGTGGTCAGTTTCAACCAGTTTTCTGGGGAGATATTTACCCTTTCTAGTAAAGGTAAATGTGTGCTTTCAATATACCCGCGTTTTCCTTCTCGAATACAACGCCCTGTTAATTCAGCCAATTCAAGGTAGGATTTAAGTTCAAACGGTAGCCCTTTTGGCATGATTTGACGTGGCATGCCTGCAAAACGCAATAGTTTTTTTGGTTGCTTGCCTTCTGTTGCGCTTTCTAATCGTTTTTGCACACCCGTATGTGATGACTCTTCTGGCGTGTTTGCTATTTTGGCCCTGATAGGATTTAAATCAACGTATGCCATACAGGCTGCCAATGATGCTTCACCAAGAAGCGCTTGTGACTTGATGCGGCCTTCCCAGAATCGTCCTGTGCAGTTATCTTCAACCCAGCCTCTGCGATGCTCAAAAGACTTCCCTGTAAAACGGTCTTCACCGCACAAGAAAGCACGACGAACGCAACGTGAAATACAGTGATAATACTTTGTATCAACCAAACTTATTTGACGCTTTCTTGCAATTGCCATGTGACACCCTGATTATATTTTGCACTAATTAAAAGTTAGTGCAAAATATAAAAAATACAAACTTTAGGATGGGTGTCATCGTTGTTTCCGCATCATCGTTGTTTCCGCATCATCGTTGCAATAAACAAAGTCGCTTACACCTGACTTGAGCCTGAAACTAACTGGATCATAATGATGAAACCAGCCGCCTTGAATAGTGCCATGATTAGGTTAACCGATGAGTGTCTCGGCTCTGGCATCCTGCTTCGCTCTACCTTCTAAATCCATTTAGTCGTAGTGCCCCTACAAATCCATAAGGATATGGAAAAAAATAGGCTGCGATGAGATCGCAATAAGAGAGCCTCTATATGTGTTTGCCGTAAGCAACTTGCTTAACAGCCGCATCGACAGACGAAGTAAACGAATTTGTTTATTGATTTGAAGTTGACCGTCACTGTATAAAAACGGTCAAAAAGAACACTAATGCCTATTGACAGAGTTAAGGCTCATATGTGTTATAAGCCCTTAACACATTGAATCAAAGAATATTTCAGAGTAGCACTCACTTGAAATACCTAATGTGAAGTTACCGAATTCAGTTTGATTAGTATCATTTTCTTCGACCCACAATCTATCCGCTTCTAACAAGTCACTGATGTTATCAGTATCACGTATGCCCTTGAGTACAACATTTAGATTCTCAGCTTCATCATTGAATGAAAACGTAATCTCGAATTCGCTTCCAACTCTTTTTACGTGTACTTCATTTACAATGACATTTTGATACGTATGGTTAAGTTTCACCGAATTCCCTTTGGGTTTATAACGAGGCTGTAGAATAACTCTAACAGCCAAATTCAATTAAAAAACGAGCTCCTGTAATTAACTCTAAGCGTTTTTAAAGCATTAGGTAATGCATTTGGAACCCATAAAACAGGCTGTTTTTCTTA
>NZ_JABCJL010000064.1:0-2135 GCF_012952265.1 Pseudoalteromonas sp. NEC-BIFX-2020_015 | reverse complement strand
AGTAACAGGGGTCAAATCTTGACTTCAGACACCAAGCAAACCATTGGGACAGACACTTGATATTATTGGTCTGTTAAATGGTGTTCATGGCACTGGGATCGTACAGGGGATGACAAACTATACCGAAAAAGAAAGCGGAAATTAAAGGGCAAGTTATGATTTATGCCATTTCCATAGCTTTAATATTATTTTTGCCGTTAGTTGCAGCAAAACTGAATAAACTAGACAGCCACTTTAATTGAGCAAATAAAACTGCGCTACTAAGTTTACTCTTTTGGGCTAAAAACTTATCTCTTCTTGAATTCAAATATCAAATTTTAGGATGGGTGTCATCTTTGTTTTCTTTAACAGCCCAGAAAAACATAATCAAAGTACTTTATGCATCAACATAACAATAATAGAAGGAGGTGGTTCATGCAATTGGTAACGAATAAACTAAATTTGACGATCTTTATAGGGTTACTCCTTTTCTCCAAACCAGGAGAAACTAACAGTTTGGTCAATGAATCGGAAATACAAGAGGATGTACCGCATGTGCCTTTTATGAAATTAGTTGTTTTCCCTGAAATGTATGACAAAAAAAAAATAAAAATAACGGGTTTACTTTTACGTAGTCATAGAGAAAATCCAGTTTTTTTAATGTATGGTGAAGATGCAGCTCGCTCAGGCCGAGCTGAAGAAACTATTCTTCTCTACAATTTACCCAAAGAAATAACACTCAATGATATAGATGGAGTATATTATACAGTTAAAGGCATCTTTGATAGTGGTTGCATAAAAGATAAACCACCAAACACTCGTTGGAGGATTGAATACTTAGGTTGTATTCATAAGCTGGAGCAGTTAAAGGCCTCAACTAATGGACATTATAAATACCAGCGTGAGCTGCCTTTATTTCCAATTCCACCACCTAAGAAGTAATTGGGAACTAATGGGAGCAGCTCTTTCTTTTTGGAAATAAATAGAGTCAGGTCTTTTTTTGCCTTTAGATGATGAGGTTTATTTTTAATAAGGATATTAAATGTTTTTAAGAGTATTTATATTTATTAGTGTTTTTCTTTCTGCTAATGCAATTGCAGCTATTGGCAAAGGTCATGTTAGTGGAAAAATCACGAACATTACCAGTATTAGCTCAGGGTTACTTGTGCGTATTAATGCAAACTAAGTGCCTGAACACTGCACTAGCGGTCGTGTTTGGATGGAAATAAAACAAGAAAAATCAGCAATGACGGCGTTAACGCTTGGGGCGTGGTGTTACTGTATATACGGAGGCTAACTCAAGTGGTTATTGCCAAGTGACTCAAGTCGACCCATATGAATCGTGAACCCGTGCTTAGTATTATTTTTTATTAGGTGAGATGAATAAACTAGACAGCCACTTTAATTGAGCAAATAAAACTGCGCTACTAAGTTTACTCTTTTGGGCTAAAAACTTATCTCTTCTTGAATTCAAATATCAAATTTTAGGATGGGTGTCATCTTTGTTTTCTTTAACAGCCCAGAAAAACATAATCAAAGTACTTTATGCATCAACATAACAATAATAGAAGGAGGTGGTTCATGCAATTGGTAACGAATAAACTAAATTTGACGATCTTTATAGGGTTACTCCTTTTCTCCAAACCAGGAGAAACTAACAGTTTGGTCAATGAATCGGAAATACAAGAGGATGTACCGCATGTGCCTTTTATGAAATTAGTTGTTTTCCCTGAAATGTATGACAAAAAAAAAATAAAAATAACGGGTTTACTTTTACGTAGTCATAGAGAAAATCCAGTTTTTTTAATGTATGGTGAAGATGCAGCTCGCTCAGGCCGAGCTGAAGAAACTATTCTTCTCTACAATTTACCCAAAGAAATAACACTCAATGATATAGATGGAGTATATTATACAGTTAAAGGCATCTTTGATAGTGGTTGCATAAAAGATAAACCACCAAACACTCGTTGGAGGATTGAATACTTAGGTTGTATTCATAAGGTGGAGCAGTTAAAGGCCTCAACTAATGGAGATTATAAATACCAGCGTGAGCTGCCTTTATTTCCAATTCCACCACCTAAGAAATAACAGGGTCACCCATTATAAATTCCCGGTTAAGCAGATAGCTGTTTTTTCTTGATCTTTTTATTAAAAAA
>NZ_JABCJL010000063.1:0-2198 GCF_012952265.1 Pseudoalteromonas sp. NEC-BIFX-2020_015 | reverse complement strand
GTTTTAATGTAAATAAAGATGACATATATGGTCACTCCGCCTGAGTCAAATTTTCAGGTGGTTTTTTATTCTTTTACAGTACATTTTTGTTATTACATGATGATCACCGCGCCAGCGAGTTTTTACTAATAAAGGTAACGGTCCTATGACATATATCCGGCGTCTAATGGCTATTTCGTTGCCGCGCCCTAAATTAATAAAGATGACACCCATCCTAAAGTTTGTATTTTTCATATTTTTTACTGGCTTTTAATTAGTATTAGAAATGAACAGGTTGATGCATGGCAACTGCAAGAAAGCGCCAAGTAAGTTTGGTTGATACAAAGTATTATCACTGCATTTCACGTTGAGAAATAAAGATTGTACTCATCCTAAAAAAAAAATAAAAAGGACACCCATCCTAAAGTTTGTATTTTTTGCAAACAAAGATGACACCCATCCTAAAGTTTGATACTTGAATGCAAGAAGAGATAAACTTTTAGCCCAAAAGAGTAAACTTAGTAGCGCAGTTTTGAAATAAACAAAGATGACACCCATCCTAAAGTTTGATACTTGAATGCAAGAAGAGATAAACTTTTAGCCCAAAAGAGTAAACTTAGTAGCGCAGTTTTATTTACTCAATTAAAGTGGCGGTCTAGTTTATTTCGTATTAAAAAGGCATTTTCGCTAATTACGAATAATTATTATATGTTATAGTTTAGATATATATTAAGTGCTCATTGCTTTTACAAAAATAGGAATTTAACAGTTGTTTTTGAATGAAATAATCCTCGAACGCGAAAAGGTCAAAAACTGGGATCAATATCCATTCAATATTGCTTCAATATCTAATTTTAGTAAATTAACATTTCCGTCAAACGTAACCTTCTTAGTTGGCGAAAATGGAAGTGGGAAATCGACTATCATAGAAGCTATTGCTATTGCTTTGGGGTATAACAGTGAAGGTGGTACTAAGAATTTTAACTTTTCCACTCAGCATACGCACTCAGAATTACACGATTATTTAAAACTAAAATTTTTTCTCTCAAGGCCTAAAGATGGTTTTTTTTATCGTGCGGAAAGTTTCTATAACGTAGCTTCAAATATTGACGAATTGAATAGGTATGGTCTGAAATCATTGTTACCTAGTTATGGGGGGAAATCATTGCATGAACAGTCTCATGGCGAATCTTTTTTAAGCTTAATATTGAACAGGTTTTCAGGAAATAGTATGTTTATTTTGGATGAGCCGGAAGCTTCACTTTCACCGACTAGACAAATGACTTTTATGGCAATTATAAATGAGCTAGTTAAAAATAATTCACAATTTATTATTGCTACACACTCACCTATTCTCCTTGCTTATCCAGGAGCTAGTATTTATCAAATATCTGAGTCCGGTTTTGAGTGCGTTGATTATAAGGACACTGAAGCGTATCAAATAACACAAGCTTTTTTAAAAAATCCAGACCGTATGTTCAGAGAACTTTTCAAATCAGATTAAAATAACCTGCTTTACGAAATGTTAGTTAAAAAATACTAAAGAGTACATACCCCTCTCTGTCAGACTAGTTGTCGCGCTTAATATTTAACCATTAAATAGAGGGTGTGGAGTAACAATGAAACATTATTCAGCGCAAAGCAAAGAGTCGGCTCTTCAGAAGATGATGCCTCCAAATAATATAGCAATAGCCCAATTATCTATCGAGATGGGTATTGGTGAATCAACCTTGTATAATTGGCGAAAACAAGCAATCGATAAGGGGCATTTAGTGCCAGGTAATGGAAAGAATGCTGAGCAGTGGTCATCAGCAAATAAATTTTCAGTCGTGTTGGAAACAGCCTCTTTAAATCAAGCTGAGTTAGCGGAATATTGCCGAAGTAAAGGTCTTTATGTGGAACAAGTATCGGCTTGGCGAAATGCGTGTATGGATGCAAACGCTAACGTTAAAGAGCAGGAAAATAAACAAACAAAGATGACACCCATCCTAAAGTTTGATACTTGAATGCAAGAAGAGATAAACTTTTAGCCCAAAAGAGTAAACTTAGTAGCGCAGTTTTATTTACTCAATTAAAGTGGCTGTCTAGTTTATGCGAACCAGATAACCGTGCTGGTGGCGGTGAATACAGTGTACAGCAAGGGTTTGGCTGGACAAATGGCGTGACTTCGCGGTTTTATAGGTTAGTCTTTTTGGCTGGTTCTTAATAAACTATATTTG
>NZ_JABCJL010000062.1:0-2201 GCF_012952265.1 Pseudoalteromonas sp. NEC-BIFX-2020_015 | reverse complement strand
TGATTGATTGGTATCTACTTTAGTATTCAATATTAACTTCTGGCGAAGTTAAACTGTCACAAAACAAAGACCCGTTTGGGTTGTATGGTTAAGTGACTAAGCGTACACGGTGGATGCCTTGGCAGTTGGAGGCGATGAAGGACGTATTAACTTGCGATAAGCCTAGTCAAGCTAGTAAAAAGCACTTGAGACTAGGATTTCCGAATGGGGAAACCCACCTGCTTGCAGGTATCGTTAACTGAATACATAGGTTAACGAGGCGAACGCGGAGAACTGAAACATCTAAGTACCCGTAGGAAAAGAAATCAACCGAGATTCCGGAAGTAGCGGCGAGCGAAACCGGAACAGCCCTTAAGCTTATTATGTGTTAATGGAAGGCCGCTGGAAAGCGCCACGATACAGGGTGATAGTCCCGTACATGAAAAGACATTTTAAGTGAAATCGAGTAGGTCGGAGCACGTGAAACTTTGACTGAATATAGGTGGACCATCATCTAAGGCTAAATACTCCCAACTGACCGATAGTGAACCAGTACCGTGAGGGAAAGGCGAAAAGAACCCCTGTGAGGGGAGTGAAATAGAACCTGAAACCGTGTACGTACAAGCAGTAGGAGCCCACTTGTTGGGTGACTGCGTACCTTTTGTATAATGGGTCAGCGACTTATATTTTGTAGCGAGGTTAACCGAATAGGGTAGCCGTAGGGAAACCGAGTCTTAACTGGGCGAATAGTTGCAAGGTATAGACCCGAAACCCGGTGATCTAGCCATGGGCAGGTTGAAGGTTGAGTAACATCAACTGGAGGACCGAACCCACTAACGTTGAAAAGTTAGGGGATGACCTGTGGCTAGGAGTGAAAGGCTAATCAAACCGGGAGATAGCTGGTTCTCCCCGAAATCTATTTAGGTAGAGCCTCGGACGAATACTTACGGGGGTAGAGCACTGTTAAGGCTAGGGGGTCATCCCGACTTACCAACCCTTTGCAAACTCCGAATACCGTAAAGTAATATCCGGGAGACACACGGCGGGTGCTAACGTCCGTCGTGAAGAGGGAAACAACCCAGACCGCCAGCTAAGGTCCCAAAGTCATAGTTAAGTGGGAAACGATGTGGAAAGGCCCAGACAGCCAGGAGGTTGGCTTAGAAGCAGCCATCCTTTAAAGAAAGCGTAATAGCTCACTGGTCGAGTCGGTCTGCGCGGAAGATGTAACGGGGCTAAACTATGCACCGAAGCTGCGGATTCAGAATTTATTCTGAGTGGTAGGGGAGCGTTCTGTAAGCGGTTGAAGGTGTACCGGGAGGTATGCTGGACGTATCAGAAGTGCGAATGCTGACATGAGTAACGATAATGGGAGTGAAAAACTCCCACGCCGGAAGACCAAGGGTTCCTATCCCATGTTAATCAGGGTAGGGTAAGTCGACCCCTAAGGCGAGGCCGAAAGGCGTAGTCGATGGGAAACAGATTAATATTTCTGTACTCGATATAATTGCGATGGGGGGACGGAGCAGGCTAAGCAAGCATGGCGTTGGTAGTCCATGTGAAAGTGAGTAGGGCGTTTGTTTAGGTAAATCCGGACGAACATTAAACCTGAGACACGAGACGAGCTACTACGGTAGTGAAGTTGCTGATGCCATACTTCCAGGAAAAGCCTCTAAGCTTCAGATTATATGGAATCGTACCCCAAACCGACACAGGTGGTCAGGTAGAGAATACTAAGGCGCTTGAGAGAACTCGGGTGAAGGAACTAGGCAAAATCGTACCGTAACTTCGGGAGAAGGTACGCTCCTATCTGTGATGAGACTTGCTCTCTAAGCGGACGGGAGCCGCAGTGACCAGGTGGCTGGGACTGTTTATTAAAAACACAGCACTGTGCAAAATCGCAAGATGACGTATACGGTGTGACACCTGCCCGGTGCCGGAAGGTTAATTGATGGGGTTATCTTCGGAGAAGCTCTTGATCGAAGCCCCGGTAAACGGCGGCCGTAACTATAACGGTCCTAAGGTAGCGAAATTCCTTGTCGGGTAAGTTCCGACCTGCACGAATGGTGTAACCATGGCCACGCTGTCTCCACCCGAGACTCAGTGAAATTGAAATCGCAGTGAAGATGCTGTGTACCCGCGGCTAGACGGAAAGACCCCGTGAACCTTTACTACAGCTTGGCACTGAACATTGAACCTACATGTGTAGGATAGGTGGGAGACTT
>NZ_JABCJL010000061.1:0-2609 GCF_012952265.1 Pseudoalteromonas sp. NEC-BIFX-2020_015 | reverse complement strand
CCGTCACATTGTCAGGCTAAAGCCAGACCTACAAGACATAAAACCGTAAGTACAAACCCCCGTAGGAGATGGCTTCAGCCACGAAAAAGCCTGCACTGTATTTTATTTGAAAAAACAATTTCACCACCGAGAGCACCGAGGCGCTTCGCTCTACAAGGAGGTCTGGTATTCGTATGCTTTTGTAGGTCGGGATTTATCCCATCACATTTCTCAGGCTAAAGCCTGACCTACAAGATAAAAACCGCAAATCCAAATCCACGTAAGAAACGGTTACAGCCACGATAAACCACCCACGCCACTCTATTGAAAAAACGAATTTCACCACCGAGAACACCGAGGCGCTGCGCGCTACACAGAGATTGTTTTTGTAGGTCGGGGTTTACCCCGTCACATTGCCTAGCTAAACCCTGACCTACAAAAAACTCTGAACCGATACTTTTCAAAAAACACTCATAAGCAGTAACTCAACACCATAAATGCATTGCTAAATAATGATTTCACTATAATTAACTTGTTAATTCTTTTATTTGCATTTCTAATAAATCTGAATTTCTATAATTATTTATAGGTAATCCTATATCTGCAGCTATACCTGACTTGCATTTAAAAGCATCATACGCAGCTCTTGTAAATGCGTATAAACCTTCAGGGAGCTCACTTTCAAACGTTTTACCCGAAATTTCAGAAAACTTCCTTTTATAGCTATCTGTTAATACCTCAATTAGCGCTACTTTAAAATGAGTTTTAGCACTTTTGATAAATGGCTCATCATTACCCTCTATTAATAGCAACTGCTCTATATCAACAAACCATTCTATCGTTAATCTACTCGCAATATAAAAAGCAACTCTGCGAACTGGAGTATCATATAAATGCCCAACAACATTTTTATAGCTGTTAAATAAGCACGAGTCTAATTTACCTGATTCGAGATCACAGAATATAAACTGTCCAATCCTATTTTTCTCTTGAAATGGCTCAGCTTCCAGCCAATATTCCACAAAACTTAATAAATCTTTAGATTGTGTTATATCTTTAAATGTTTCAATAAACTTTTGATCCGAATCTATTTTGTCTACATTTTGTTTTAAAGCTCTACGCAGATACTTAGGAAGGTTAATACCCTGCAAATAGTCTTTTAAGCTGTCAAAGTAATACTTATCGTCTATTTCAATTAAATTTAACAACACTATGATGAAATGATGAATATTCTTATCATTTTGCGCTATTTTTTCTATTGAGCTTTTAAGATCTTGCCCCTGTACTCGGATATAATTTAGTTCATTTAAGAAATGTAAAACTCTATTAAAGGCCTTAACTTCTTTTTCTCGCAATGTGTAAAGCATTAGCAAAGAAAATATATTTATTTCCCCCATCAAACCATCACTTCTATCAGGAGCCAAAGCTTCATCTGCTCTTCTTAATACTTTTTTTAGCGCTCTAAATGTATTTAAATAACGAAGAATTAGCTCAACTTCTTCTGTTTTACTTATTAACAATGGTAGTCGATTACCTTGTTCATCGAATACATCTAAATCATCATTCAAAACTAAAACACCAGTTTCTCTAGCTTTGTGAATCGTGGATAAAATAAACTTGTTTAATATTTTTTCCACACTATCACTTAAAGCAATATCCTCTCTATAATCCGTTGCTTTTGAGATAGTGTCTGCGGCAATATCCTCTTCATTACCCATTGCGACGATAAAGTTGATGCTACTTAACTTTCTATCTCTTAATCTATCTAAAAGTGCTGCAATACCAGTTAAACGCTTTGCCATTTCATCACAGGTGCCACGATCTACATCTTGTAGGGTGATCAGTAGCTTATGGTTGGTTACTTCAAGAACATCATTAAGCTTTTGAAAGCGTATATCAGTATCAACTGGGCCTGCGAGTAATGTAGATGCAAATTGAAAAAAGCTGCCGCCTGATTTTAGGGCTTCTGTATAATGCTTAGGAAGCGCACGAAAAGCACACATATCAATGTGCTGGCTGATATCATCAATAACATGACTAAGTATCACATGCGCAACACTACCGCTTGATGCGCCCCATGTTGATATATCGCTGTGTACCCAGACAACTTTTTGCTTAGGGCTGTTTGCTAAGTCATTTGCAATACAATCAATTATACTGCTTTTTCCGCAGCCAAATGGTCCACACAGTCGATATGTTGCGCTTCTTTTTTCTCATACCCTTCTTTATCACCACCAGTTAACAGCCGATCAGTAATACGAGTGGCATAAATCCGTAAATCAGGCTCCAATTGTTCTGTGTTTTTAATAGTTGAATCGTCTTTAAACCAGGATTTAAAGTCTTCTAAATCATTAAACTCATTATCAGAATGCTCCAGAACCTGAGGGATCCCCACGAATATTTATTCATGTAATCCCTCAATATTGACTGTTAAATTTGAGAGTTCGGACAATACATAAATGTACTCTTCTAATGGTATGAAATACCTATCGTCATCAATGACTTCACGCGCAATCGTTATTATTGATAATACCATTCGCGCTTTTTGTGTATTCGCTTGCAATGAATAGTGGATCTTTTTCATGACTGCGGCACACCCTATGCACCATAATAAATATAAAATAAGCGCC
>NZ_JABCJL010000060.1:0-2866 GCF_012952265.1 Pseudoalteromonas sp. NEC-BIFX-2020_015 | reverse complement strand
CATGTTTGGCATTTATACTGCGTTATCGCCTATTTATGGGGAACAACCACACTGCATAGGCGCTGCCTTGCCTAAATACCAAACATACTGCTGCAAAATTAATCACGAAAGGTCAACACGCCCTAGCATATTTTTTGATTTTACGTCTTTTGAAAAAACCTTGAAACATAGTCAACCTTCCTTGAGTTATTTAACGAGCCTACAGAGTTACTCATTTAAAATTTATTTTTATTGATGTATCAACCATAACTGATCACCAATTTTGACTCAATCCCTTAATGAAGCCATTAATTGGAAATCACTGTAATAAATTAATAATCAGATGTGACGTTGAGTTAATGCTTTTATTTACTCTAACAAGACGGTACTCCGCCATTTTGAATACTTGCCAAAGTAATCAAAATCCCCCTCGCTTGTGTAATAGTATTTGACTCACATTGAGTTAAGGCAACAACTATTTTATGCTATTTCTACACGGTTTCTTCCGTATGCTTTGGCTAAATATAATGCTTTATCCGCACGCTCAATAAAAGCCGGTGTAGTATTACCCTCCTCGAACAATGCAATGCCAAAACTGGCTGATATAGCTCGCTGTTTTTTATCACTTTTCTTACTTTTAACACAGAGCTTTGCAATTGATTTACGAAGTCTTTCCGCAAAGTTTAATGCATTTGAAATACCTGAAAAATCACCTAAAATGCAAAATTCCTCACCGCCATATCGATATCCTTTAAACGAATCACCGCATGCATTAAGTACTTTATTAGCAACGACTTTGAGTACATCGTCACCTTTTTGATGTCCAAAATCATCATTAAATTTTTTAAAGTGATCAATATCTATAAATATCAATGCATGGTTCATTCCTAATGGCGCTTCCTCATTACAAAAATGAGCGATATCAAGGTCAAATCGACCTCGGTTATACAACCCCGTTAACGAGTCAGTATTAGCAGCCTCTTGAGTACTTAAAAGTGTTTGTTTTAAATTTGATATCTCTGCGTAGGCACTTTCTAACTTTTTCTGAAATGAATACGCATTTTGTTGCATAAGCACTGATTCTTCTGTGAGTTGATCGACAATACCAAGCACTTCATCATATGACTCAACACTATTATTCTTAATGCCCTGCAGTCCCGAATTACACTGGTATAGAAATGCCGAAAATCCTTGAGAAGTTGCAAGTGTTTTATCAATGTCTTCTTTTACATCTTCAATAGTGTCTTGAAAGCTCGTAGAGATCTCATAAAACAAAGCGAGATCTTTATCAGATAAAAATTCATCAAATAATGCGCGAGCTTTATCTGCTGGGCAGGTTTTGTAGCTTTTTAATATATTATCAAGGCGCAAGTTAAACTCTAAGTTACGGCCTAATACATAACAATACCAAATCGCATAATTGACTGGGGTAAACGGTATTTTAAAGCTCGACATCATAGGAATAACTTTTTTCAAATGCTTGGCGGACTGCGAAAGTGAAGTATTAGTATCCATGGGCTTTGTTACTCATTGATTAGATATGCCAAATTGCTTTAGCTTACTTTTATTATTTTATGTAACACTTACTGGACCAATATAGATAATTGCATTAAATAAATCAATCTAAAATAAATCACCCTAAAAGATTAGCTTATGTAAATCTTTTTTTGCAATCAAATAATAAGCGTAAATATCATCCAATGGTGAGGTAACATTAGATGGGAGAGTCAACATGCTCTTTTTATATCGTTACTCTATTTTTTATAAACAATAAAAAAAGCGGAGGAGCTATAACTAGCTCCTCCGCATCCTTAGGTAATATGCACGCTATTCGCACGCAAAAAATGTACTTACCTTATGCTGTAGATACGTTTTCAGCACCTGCATTTTTAAGCGCGTCCTCAATATCACTCTTGTTCTCACTGGTATATTTAACACCTAATAGAACTGATCCCTTGGCAATGGCATCTTCATAATATTTGATTTCATGCTCAGGGATAAAAGCACCAATGATAGCACCTACTGTACCACCGGCAGCGGCACCAGCACCGCCAGCAGCAAGAGCTGCCACTACAGGACCAGTAACGATCAATCCAGTTCCGCCACTAGCCACAACACCAACAGCAGTTAAACCACCAACAATTGCCGCTAATACGCCGCCTGATGCAGCTCCAATTATGCCGCCTTCGGCAGCTTTTGTGCCTTCATCAACAGCAAAATCATCTTTTGTGTAAGAATCATTGGCAACGATGCTAATTTCTGAATTTAAAACACCTAGCGCCTCTAATCTATAGATTGCTAATGTTGCTTTTGAAGCATTCTCAAATAAACCCGTTATAACATTACTCATAATAACTCCTTTTTAAGTTTAAACATTGTGTATGAACTTATTAGAAGCAAATGTTGAACCAGAAATAAAAAAACAGAACTAACACTATAAAGTCAACAACTTAAAAAACACAAACTAATATATCAGTATGTAAAACTGCACACAAAAATCAATTAATTGCAACTTTTACGAATAACAGTGTAAATAATTCTCAGAGCTGAGTTTTTAGGTGTTAGTAGTAAATAGCCGTACGAAACTCATAATTGAAATAAACAGACAATAAACTAGACAGCCAGCACAATTTACCTGCCCACAATGTCAATTTAAAGAACGTCTGCGACAGAGAAAAGATGCGCTACTACTTTCCTGACCCCGTTGTACAACGCTCTATTAATTTAAACATGGCCATACTCGATTGCTATCACAACAGAGTAAAAAAGGACAGGCATATATTTTGCCAGAAAATTTTGCACCTCTACCATCGTAGGTAACCGTATCATTATTTTTTGCGCACTGTTAGTGTTAGTTACAGCACTTAGAATTCAGTTGCTTGGCAGG